>JAUIGC010000317.1 GCA_030429835.1 Bacteroidia bacterium | reverse complement strand
AGGGAGGGGCAAAAGTTCCCAAAAAATTTTTCTTTTTAAAGATGTTCACGCTATTCTTTACGCCTACAGCAGAATCGTTCTGAGAAAGTACCGTTGTAGGTATCCTAATCAATTTAACCCCTCTATGCGCTATGGCCGCGGCATAACCTACCATATCTATTACCGCACCTCCACCGATGACCACAACGAAGGAATGACGGCAAATCGCATTTTCATTGATTCCCCTTAAAACCAAATCTATATACTCGGAATGATTCTTTGATTGTTCACCTCCATCGATGACCAAACTTTGGGTAAAGTTCAAATGCCTCGGATGACCCGCGCAATATGAGCTGATTTTTTTCAACAACAGAGGGTGACTTTCGGCCACACCTTTGTCGACCACAAAGAATAATTTTACTGGTTCGTGGTCCTTGTAATTTTTTATAATATTTAAAAACAGGGGATTCTCCTTATGAAACAAATCCTTTGTAAAATGGAGTTGATAATCATATTGAACCGAGAAAGACTGTTTGATAGGCTTTAATTCCATATTCTTAAGTAACGGCAAAAATTCTAGAAAGAAGTAATGATAAAGGCAAAAGTAATAAAACTAGTAGTGCAACGTACCAGTTGGCAAAACCAGCCACCCAGCAGGTATCCATGACCACTAGAGACAATACACCGGCCATCACCGCTTTTTTTATATTCTGCGGCGAGTTGTTTTTATAAGCTTCCACTAGCGGTTTAAAAACCAAAAAGGCAAATAAAATCAAAAAAGGTATTGACATCAATAAGTTGTTCGTTCGTAAGCCAATGCTTATTCCGATAAAGGTTACTACAATGGCATATAACAAACCTGCAATTGTGATATGGCTTCTATTGTTACCATGTACTTCTCCCCTACTGATCAAGGTAATGGCAAAAATATAGATAAGAGGTGCCAATGAAATCCACCATAAATCTAGTCTACCAATAATGGACATACCCAATAAAAGGTTAAGTCCTCGACAGATACCCATGACCAAAGGCCCAAAAAAGGAATGTTTTTTTGCCAAAACGTCGTAGGTAATAATTGCAATAATCAAAATAAGAGCGATGATTGCGCTCAATGTATTTACGGTAAATGCCATATAGAGCCCTAGAACAAATAACAATGTACCCCATATAATGGCTTGAACCCGTGGAACAAGTCCGCTAGGTATGGGTCTCTCTGGGCGTTCTACGGCATCTAACCTTGCATCAAAAACATCATTAAACACAACCCCTCCCGCATAAAGGAATACCGAAGCAAATACTAGAGACCATATACTTCCACCATTTGCTGAAAAAAAATCAGGAATTTTTACATTCAAAGAAAAAAGTGCCAAACTGATACCAGCAAATATATCCGCGGCGGCAGTGGGTAAGTTGGCAGGTCTTGCCAATCTGGCAAAACCCATAATTTTTTCCTTCATTCTAAGAGATTTGATCGGAATCTATCCGGGGTGTCTGCCCTCTTAAAACGCTATTATCATTAAAAAGTTGTGATTGATCGATTCCTTGTGGTTTCAACCAGTGCTCCTCCTTCATTCTTCCATTTTTGCTGAAAGCATCCAAGGCATTTTGATAACAGGTTTTCACGACATCTTCACGGGAAATTCCTCTTTTTAACATCAAAGAAGCAGTCTTTGGCACTGCCAATGGATCACTTACACCCCAGTCTGCCGAGCTATCAACAATAATATTATCGCTACCAAACTTGCGCACTACTTCTACCATTCTTTCATTGCCCATTTTCGTTTTAGGATATATAGTGAACGCCGCTATAAACCCCCTATCCAAGACCTCCTTTACGGTTTCCTCATTGTTATGGTCAATAATGACATTTGCAGGATCTAATCCGTGCTCCAAGCATACCTCCATACTTTTGATAGTCCCAGCTTTTTTATCCCTATGAGGTGTATGTACCTGGACAGTCATATCCAATTCTTTGGCCAATTCCAATTGCATCCTAAAATATTTGTCCTCTGCGGGAGTTTGGTCGTCATATCCAATCTCGCCGATTGCCACTACATTTTCCTTATGTAGGTACAGGGGAAGTAGCTCAACGACCTGCTCTGCTAGAGCTTCATTGTTGGCCTCTTTGGAATTTAAACCGATAGTACAGTAGTGCTTTATACCAAACTGGCTTGCCCGAAAAGGTTCCCAACCAACCAAACTGCTAAAATAGTCTTGAAAAGACCCCACTTGCGTCCTAGGTTGAC
>JAUIGC010000088.1 GCA_030429835.1 Bacteroidia bacterium | reverse complement strand
GAGGCTGGACGGAAAGAATGTTCGAATGGATAGAAAGCCTTCGCAAGTAAATTTTATAAAAAGATAGGGAGTAATCTATTTTACTTTTTTATTTTTGCCATCCGAATTCGGGATGTAGCCCTTCGACACTTCGTCTGCGCTCAGTGCAGGCGAGCTCAGGATAAACTGCACTACAGGATGTTCTGAGGAAGTCTAAAAACTACGAGACCAGTATTTGGTTGGTCCTTAATATTGAAGTTTCGGGATGTAGCCCTTCGACTACGCTCAGGATAAACTGCACTACAGGATGTTCTGAGGAAGTCTAAAAACTACGAGACCAGCATTTGGTTGGTCCTTAATATTGAAGTTTCGGGATGTAGCGCAGTCCGGTAGCGCACTCGGCTGGGGGTCGAGTGGTCGCAGGTTCAAATCCTGTCATCCCGACAAGCTAAAGCGATAAAGGTTTTCGTAGAGCGTTTACTTTCTTAAGAAAACCTTTCGCTTTTAGCTAAATTAAAGCGAAGCTTTAATTTGCAACAATAGCATGGGATTCTCAAAATCCTGAAACCTCTATATTCAAATGTCACCAATTAAAATGGCGTAGTTCCGATTTACCTGTAAATGGTAATACTCTCGATATTTTCAGGTGTAATCTCAGTACCCGAGGTAACAAATGACTTTTGAATAAACTCATCATGGGTATTAGAGTCCAACATAAATGTTGTATTTAGATAATCTAATTCCTGTGATTCAAGGTTAGGGTATTTTTGTAATAATTCTTCAGGTATCTCTCCAATATTAGGGAATTCATTGTGGCTGGCGTAAACATACCAAAGTGTAGTTTTCGTAGGTGAGCCAACAGGTTTTTCACCGCCTTCCCATAAACTAACAGTACGTATATAATCAATATCTAAGTCAATTTTAAAATTCTTAATACTGCTATTTTCTAAATTAACTACGGGTTTTTCAGGAACACGGTAGTTTGAAGGTAGACTTGAGCCAAAATAGCTTTTATTATAAATGTATCCCATGTAAGAATAACTTGCTTGAAAAGTATATCCAGTGAAATAATCGTTTAAATACCCCAATTTTAACGATTCAGTATTAGAAATGCTGCCAAATCCACTACCGGTTATATTGTATAGAACATAGCCATCAACCAATGGATTATCTTCATTTTTGTAACCCTTTAGTATTACTCTAGTACTTCCAATATTGGGTGTAGAGAAATCAATATATGAATCGAAACTTAGGAAATCATTATAGTCTAATTGGTAATTTGAATTATTTGAAACATTTTCCAATATATAATATCTTGAAAAATCTGTTGAATTTAGTGTGGTAATTACGTAATCTTTTCTGCTTTCCTCTATTCCAACATTAATCAGGGCAGACCAGTCTTGCGTTTCTGTTGTTGAAGGTAAAGAGTATATTTTATTCTCTTTGCTACCATTTGTTAAGAAGATATTCTCAGGCCTTTCATTATTTCCGCTTATATTAACTGTGAAATTACCGGTTTCTGGATATACACCAGAGTATTGATTAATGAAATTTTGATTTATGTCCCACACGCTTCCTTTTTTTATGTTCCCATAAGATTGAATGAAAAAAGAAAGAGGATTATCCTGGGTAGGCGTGAACAAATAGGTAACGGTAAATTTATCAGTAATACTATCACTATCTGCACTAAATTTAATCGATTCACCTTTTTCAAAAGGTTTAAAATCAATAAGTTTTCCGTTGGAATCGTGAATTATTAAATAATCATCAAAGAGCTCGGTATTCTTTTCTTGACCAATGTTTGCCGTAAAATAGTTAATAATACCATTGACCTCTTCAGGTTGTTCGATTTCCGCTCCGTTATCATTACCTTCTGGAGTCAAGTCTTGGGTTTCACTCTTGGAACAGGAAAACAAAAGAACGAACATTAAAGAAAAAAATGCTAAAAATTTGATTTTCATACCGTAAGTATGTTTTGGGGATTAAAGTTTTTTCACTGGTTAAAACAGCTTGTAATATAGGATATTATTATACTTTGTGGGAAAGATAGAGATATCTTTAACCTAAATATTCGATATAAGGAGGCAAAAATAGGACCACCTCCAGAAAAACTAAAACTTTCGCATTTAGATAAATTAATGCCTTTCTTTAATTTGCAACTAGGGGTTTTAGGATTATCTAAACCCGCTAATCCCTTCAATTTAGACCTTTCGCATTTAGATAAGTTAATGCCTTGCTTTAATTTGTAATAATAGCCATGTAATGGGATTCTTCAAATCCTGTTATCCAATTGTTTAGAAAAGAAATAACACTTATACAGAACCTTGAATGTTATTTGGGGATATTATTTTTGTTCACCTTCTAATAATTTCCATTCGTCTACAGTAAAATGTCATCCGTCGATGGCAATCAATAATTATGTTATCTTCATAGGATATTTGTCCATTACATTAAAGTATCACTCATGCACATATTACTTATAGAGGATGATAACATTGAAATAATGAAGCTGGAGCGCACGGTAAGCAAGCTTGAGGTAAATCACAGAATTACCCAAACTAAAAATGGAGAGGCCGCGCTCGAGTTTCTTAATTCTGACAATAGATTACCCGATATCATTTTGCTAGACCTGAATATGCCAAGAATGAGCGGTATTGAATTTTTAAAAATTCTCAAGGAAGATGATAAACTACGTTATCTTCCTACAATAATTCTTACAACATCTGAAAACAGGGCAGATTTATTGGAATGTTATAAGTTGGGCATCGCCGGGTACGTAATTAAACCTCTTAAATATGAGGATTATGAGTATAAGCTAAAGCGTGTTTTGGAATACTGGGACATCAACGAATTGGTCAAAGCCTAGTTAAAAAAGGCATTTCACAACAAATATTAATCTCACTGTATTACTTTTCTTACTTTTAGGCCGATTTAATTTCCAGCATGAAAGGAATTGTTTTTACAGAGTTTTTAGAAATGGTAGAGACCGCATATGGTCTGGAGATGGTTGATACTATTATTGAAAAATCCAATCTTCCTTCCGAGGGAATTTATACCTCCATTGCTACCTATGATTTTAATGAAATGGTAAGCCTTATTACCGAGTTAAGTAAGGAGGTAAAACTTCCTCCCGGGGACTTGATCTATACCTTTGGGCATTACTTGTTTTCAAGTCTAGGAAGGGCCCATCCAGAAGTTATACAAAATTACAATAGTCCTCTGGGTCTTTTATACTCCATTGAAGACCACATTCATGTTCATGTAAAAAAATTATATCCAGATGCGGAGTTGCCATCCTTTAAAATTTTGGAGAAAACAGATTATTCATTAACCATGGTGTATACCTCTTCAAGAGGACTTTATCGATTGGCACATGGTCTAATAGAAAAAACCTTTGAACATTTTAATGGAAAAGCGGATGTTTCTTATGAGCTTTTAAAAGAAGACGGTACCGAAGTTAAATTTAACATCGTGCAAAATGGATAGTAAGGAGGTTATTCTTCTGAAAAAAGCGTTGGAACGGCAGAAAAAGGCCCGCCAGCAAGCGGAAAGAATTTTGGAAAGTAAGTCCAAGGAACTTTATGATGTTACCCGTCATCTGAAGGATACCAATAGTAAGTTGGAAAATCTTCTTACTGAAAAGGCATCCGAGCTGGATGGTGTCTTTATGAACATCATTGACCCCTATGTTCTTATGGATCTTCAGTTCAATGTCATTAATATGAATACGTCTGCCAAGGAACTTTTGGGATTTGACCATACTATAGAAAATGTAAACCTAGCTCGATTTGTACATCCTGATTTTCAACAGTATACCTTGGAATCCATGCAATCCTTACTTGAGGTGGGCACCCTTAAGAACTATAGGGCAAAGATTATTATTAATGAAGGAAAAGAAATTTGGGTTCAGATCAATAGCAGTTTAATTTATAATAAGGATAGGAAACCTATTGCCGCTCAGGGTATTGTTAGGGATATTACGAGCGAAATGGAGGTAAAGGAATTGCTTTCGGAACAAAAAAAGCAGTTGGATATTATTGTTGAAAATTCCCCACTAGGAATAGTTTTGGCAAAAAACAACTGTATTGTAAAGGCCAATGAAGCTTTTGTAGAAATGTTGGGATATTCCCATGGCGAACTTTTAAATAAATGCCTTAAGGAAATATCAAGTCCAGAAAATCCTAATGAGACCCATAGGTTAATGGACCAAATGAATGAAGGAAATCTGGAAAAATTCACCACGGTGAAGAAATTCTTCAAGAAGGACGGTTCCTCCATTTTTGCCAAAACTAGAATGAGTGCTGTAACTAATGTTCATGGTCACATGACCTATCAAGTGGCCATTATAGAAGATATTTCAAAGGAACGAGAGGCTGAGAAAAAATTAAAGGCATCTGAGAACCGGTTGTCCACACTTATATCAAATTTACAAAGCGGTGTTCTTTTGGAGGATGAGGATAGAAAAATAGCCTTAACCAATAGAATGTTCTGCAATTTGTTCGCTATCCCTGTAAGTCCAGAAGATTTAAAAGGTGCGGATTGTAACGAGTCTGCTGAGCAGAGCAAAGTATATTTTAAGAATCCAAATACCTTTGTGCAAAGGATTGATGAAATTCTTGAAAACAAAAAAACTGTACTTTCAGATGAGCTGGAAATGGTCGACGGAAGGATTTTGGAAAGGGATTACATACCTATATATAATGATGGGATTTATAAGGGTCATTTATGGGCCTATCGTGATGTTACTATCGGTAAAAATTACAAAAAGAATCTAGAGGCACAGAGAGAAAAGTATAGTAGCATAATTGCTAATATGAACCTTGGCCTTGTAGAAGTGGATAATAATGACGTTATTCAGATGGTGAACCATAGCTTTTGCCAAATGAGTGGGTTCAATGAGCAAGAACTTGTTGGGAAAGTCGCTACGGAATTAATAAAACTGACAAATAAGGAGGTAATACCTGCAAAAAATAAAACTCGGCTAGAAGGTAAATCAGATTCCTATGAGGTAGAAGTTCTGCGTAAGGATGGTTCCGTAAGACATTGGCTTATTAGTGGAGCCCCCAGATATAATGACTCTGGGGTGATTATTGGCTCCATAGGAATACACTTGGATATTACCGATCAAAAGAATTTGGAGTTTCAGAAGGAAACGCTTCTAAAGGAATTAGAGATAAGTAATTCAGGATTACAGGAATATGCACATATAGTTTCACACGACCTAAAATCACCTCTGAGAAGTATTAGTTCCCTGGCCACTTGGCTTTCTGAAGATTATAAGGATGTACTTGATGAGGGGGGGAAACAGAACCTGCAGATGATGCAGGAGAAAGTGGCCTCTATGGATAAACTCATTCATGGTATTTTAGAATATTCTACGGCGAACAGTGCCGAACTGGACAACACCAATGTAGATTTAAATGAAGTAATTACGGAAATTGAAGAGGTAATTTACATTCCTGAGCATGTAGTCTTGAGGGCACCCAAAAATTTACCCACGATTGTTGCCGATAGAACCAAGATGCATCAGCTTTTTCAGAATATCATTAGCAATGCGGTAGTTCACATAGAAAAGAAAAAGGGTATTGTAGAGGTAATTGCTCAAGAAAGAAATGATTTCTGGCATTTTACGATAAAGGATAATGGGGTAGGAATTCCAAAACAATATCATGAAAAAATATTTAAAATATTCCAGTCTGTTGGGAACAATGAACGGTCAACGGGCATTGGGTTATCCATCGTTAAGAAAATAGTCGATAGATATGAAGGTGAAATTTGGGTAGAGAGTGAAATAGGAGAGGGAACGGCCTTTCATTTTACTATTAAAAAAAGTACAATAAATCAAAGGGATGAAAATAGTCCAAGCTATAAAAAGGAAAAACAGTCCATTTGAATTTAAGGACGACCAAGTATTAAAGAACCCATTGGTCCTGGTTTTTGGAAACAGGTTCATTCTTGAGGAAGGAAATATCTATGGAGAGGTGAGAAAATTGTTTCCTGATGGTCATCTTATCTTTGGAACTACTTCAGGGGAAATAATTGAAGATAAGGTCCTGGAAGAAACAGCCGTACTTACAGCGGTTGAATTTGAAAGCAGTAGCTTTTTGATAAGGACAAAAAATGTTGAAGATTTTAAAGGAAACTTGCCCGAGCTGGGTAAAAGTTTAATGGATGAATTTCCAAAGAAGGGCTTGAAACACATATATGTTATATCAGAGGGCAGTACGGTAAACGGAAGTGCCCTTATAGAGGGGCTGGAACAAGGAAAAAGTCTTGCCATTGGGCTGTCCGGCGGACTGAGCGGTGATGACGACCGGTTTGAAAGGACATTGGTTTCCTATAACGAAGATCCTAAAAAAGGCGAAATTGTAGCCATTGGTTTCTATGGTGAAAAGCTGGAAATTTCCAGTGCCAATTATGGAGGTTGGACTCCTTTTGGACCAGAAAGGGTTATTACAAAATCAAGGGGAAATATATTATTTGAACTGGACGGTAAGCCTGCACTGGATCTATATAAAAATTACCTGGGCAGCAAGGCGGTGGACTTACCTAAATCTGCTCTGTTTTATCCTTTGAGTGTAAAGGAATCAGCGGATGCCAAACCAATTGTAAGAACTATTCTCAACATAGACCATGCACATAGAACGATGACACTAGCCGGGGATGTTCCCCAAGGTGCCAAGGTTCAGTTGATGATGTCGTCCGTTGATGATATCGCCAATGGGGCCAATATGGCGGGCCAATTGGCCATGAAGAACAGAACCAAGGACCCGGAACTTGCCTTATTGGTTAGTTGTATCGGACGAAAATTGGTAATGGACCAAAGAACGGAGGAGGAAATAGAGGAAGTGAAATCCGTAATAGGCGAAAAGGCTTTTGTGGCGGGATATTATTCGTATGGTGAAATGGCTCCATTTGTTGAAAAAGGACCATGCAAACTCCATAACCAGACCATGACACTAACCTTATTTAGCGAATAATGCATTCCCTGCTCAAAAGACAAATCAATAAGTTTTTAATGAACCCCAATATTTTAGGGGAGGAAATGACCTGTTTTTTGCAGGCCGTGGGTAAATCCTATGAAAATTATGACGATAAACTGTACATGCTTCAGCGGGCGTCGACCATAAGTTCAGAAGAATTGCAAGAAGCTAACCAGAACCTTGAAAAGGAAGCAATAAGACAAAAGAACATTTTGAATTCTTTGGAAAATGCCATTATCAGTTTAAAGGGTAATTTAAGTGAAAATGAAGCAATTTTGCCTTACGGTACAGATGATTTCAATGCGGAACATTTGGCACAATATATAGGAAATCTTGCCTATCAGGTATCTGAAATGTCCGAGGAAAAAGACAGACTTCTAAAAGACTTGGAAGAAAAGAACCAAGCATTGAACAACTATGCCCAAATTGTATCCCATGATTTAAAGTCTCCAATTAGGAACATTAATGCCCTAATGAGCTGGATTGTAAGCGATGAAAAGGAAAAATTTTCGGAAAACAGCAAAAACAATTGTTCACTTGTAACCCAGAACCTTGAGAAGATGGATAAACTCATTTCTGGTATTCTAGAGCATGCTTCTTTAGGACGTACCGAGGAACAGAAGGTGACTATTAAACTGGAGGAAATGCTGCAGGAAATTGTGAAGACCGTTTATGTGCCGGATAATGTGGTTATTTCATTACATGAAGACTTGCCCACCATGATGTTTGAGAAGGCTCGCTTGGAACAACTTTTCATGAACCTAATCACCAATGCCATAACTGCGGTGGAGAATCTCAAAAATGGTACAATACATATAGGTTATGAACCGGATGAATTATATTGGAAGTTCAGTATAAAGGATAATGGTAAAGGGATTGCGGAGCGCCATCAGTCTGGCGTTTTTGATATGTTTAAAAAATTGGAGGATGATGAGCGGGCCACAGGTATTGGCCTTTCAATCGTAAAAAAAATAGTTGAACTCTATGATGGTACCGTTTGGCTTAAATCAAAGGAAGGCAAGGGCACCACTTTTTATTTTACCTTAAAAAAATAACATGCAGGAACAACCTAACTTAAATTATGTGAACCAATTATCAGGTGATGATTTGGAATTTAGGGATTCTTTTATTTCCATTATAAAGCAGGAGTTCCCCAAGGAAAAGGAATTGTACTTGAATTGTATTGACAAACAAATGACCAAGCAGACTGCAGATATAGTACATAAGATAAAACATAAGTTCAGTATCTTGGGCATGGAGGAATCCTATAGAATGGCCGTAAACTATGAAAGAGAGCTTTTGGAAGGAAGGACAAATTCTGAAAACGAGTTCAAGTCGGTTTTACAGATTATAGAAGTCTATTTAAATATTATTTAACCATGAATTGTATCATCATAGATGACGAGGCTGCTGCTAGGGCCATAGTAAAACAGCTTTGTTCCAAAATTCCTGATGTGGATGTAATTGAAGAATTTGAAAATGCCATTGATGCCATTAAATTCTTGAATCAACATGACGTTGATATGGTGTTTTTGGACATTCATATGCCTGGTTTTACTGGAGTGGATTTTGTGCAGACCTTAAAAAATCCCCCCAGAATTGTTTTAACTACTTCTGATACGGAATTTGGTATAGCTGCCTATGAATACGAAGCTATTGTGGACTATTTAGTAAAACCAATAACACTTGAGCGGTTTGAAAAAAGTATAGAAAAGGTTAAAAAGACATTAAATCCCATTTCAAATAAGGATGTTGCTGCTGATCAAGACCTTTCAATGGGCGAAGATTTGTATATAAATATAGATAGGCGTTTGATCAAACTGAAATTCAAGGAAATTTTGGTCATAGAGGCAAAAGGTGATTATATTGATATTAAGACGGTTAAGGAAAAATTCAGGGTTCATACCACATTGAAAAAAATTAAGGAAAAACTACCGGAGAAATTATTCCTGCAAATCCATAGGTCTTACATTATCAATTTTACTAAGATCATAGATATTGAGGATAATAGTGTGTTGATTGAAAAAAGTGTGGTACCTATAAGTAGGTCCAGTCGTCCTGAGCTTATGAGAAGATTGAACCTTCTATAAGTATTGCCCTTTTAAAAATTGCCAACCATCTATAGTAAAGGGTATCTGGACTACAATACTTAAAATTTGTATTGAATGTGATATACTTTTGGGTTATAGTAGAAGTATAACTTAAAATATAAACACATGAAAACTTCAATTTTACTTTTAATCTCTTTAAAGACAATCGTTACTGGCTTAATAGGTGTTTTGTTGACAGTAATATTTACAACATCCTTCTCCATTATTGGAATTCTATAGTGGTGAAGGTGACGAACCTGTTTTTTGTGGTTTTATTTCTATTTAGATGCTAGTGCACACTACCAATTGTCATTATAGGCTTTTTTAAAAATTTCGGTAAGTTCATGCTCTTTTAGGGGTTTTACCATATATCCGGTTAGTTCTTCGAAACTAGATGCTCTTTTCATATCCTCCTCTCTGGAAGATGAACTTATCATATAGATATTGATATGTGACTCAAGTTTGGGTTTTAGCTTTTTGAACTCGGCCAAAAATCCCCATCCATCCAAAAATGGCATATTAATGTCCAATAGAATAACTTCGGGCAACTCAAGACCTTTTTGGGTCTGTTCAGTTATAAATTCTATAGCTTGCGCACCATCCGTAAAGGAATTGACCACTAAGTCAGCAGTCAATTTTTGGATTGATTTTTCCATGAGATAGAGATAAATTTCATCATCATCTACTAATAGAATGTTGGTTTTATTCTTCATTTTTTAAAAAGTTATTTTAAATGTAGTTCCAATATTTTCTTCGCTTTTAACAGATATTACGGCGTCCAAAGCCTCTAATTGAGACTTTACAAGGAATAAGCCCATGCCTTTACCGGATACATTTCGATGAAATCTTTTGTATAATCCAAAGAGATTATCCCCATGCTTTTTTAAATCGATGCCTATACCATTATCCCTAACATACATCACTTTTTTATTGTCTTCATATGTAGTTTCAAAACAAATGAACGAATCAATATCCCCACGTCTATATTTAATGGCATTGGAGATAAGGTTTTGAATAATACTTTGTAAATAAAATTTGGAGAACGATACTCTATTCCACGCGTCTGTTTTTATAATCACTTTAAAATTTGAATTATCCAATAACGTTTCTGTAAATTCATGTTTTACTTTATCAATAACTTCATTCACATCAACATAATTGACAGTAATTTCCTTTTTATCCAAAATGGAAATGTATTCACCGATATCTTCGGTCAGCCCTACAATGCTTTTTGAAACCTTCTCCAACTTAAGCAACAGATCGGTTCTTTCCTCGGTATCTTTTTCATTTTTAAGCATATTAATAATGACGGACATACTAGTGACCGGTGCCCTTAGGTTATGGGAAACTACATAATTGAATCTGTTCAGTTGGTTATTTCGTACTTCAAGTCTTTTATTGATATCTGCAATTTTGATATTTTGTTCAGCTAGTTTGTTTCTTTTATAGGTCAAGCGTTCGTTCTTATTTTCCAATTCGCTGTAAAAAAGCTCTTTTTGAATTTGAAACCGATGATATAGATATGTTGTTATTAGAAAAAGTAAAACGGCAAAAAAGTTGAATACCAAAAGTCCAGTTATAATAGGGCGAAGATTTGCAAAAAAAATCTCTTTTGGAATTTCCAAGGCAATCAACCATTTTGTAGGCGTTATTATTTCCATTAAGTCATACGAAAAGGGACTTACAATGGTCTGTTGATTGTTGAGGTCCAAATTGGTTATGGACCAAAGACTATTATTCAAAAGGAAGGTAGTATCCTTTGAAATTAGATGTTCTTTACTAGGTAAAGTAGGTAACCTACTCTTTTCCAAATCACCCAACACTACCCTTTCATAGGGCAAATCCTCTTCTATGACATTTGTTGATATAATGTGTCTGTCGGCATCGAGCAGAAAGAAATTCTCATAATTGATTTTTCCTTTAAGCTGGTCCAAAATTCTTTTCATCTTAAAATTGATGACAACGATTCCTATTTTGTTGTCGCTGGTATCATAAATAGGTGCAACCGCCCTTATTACCGGTTTGTAAGGCTGCTCAACCACGCCATACTCTTTGTTAAAATCAATTTGAGATAGATAAACTTGACCCGGTTTTAAACTTAACCCCTTTTTTACATAGTTGCGTTGGCTTTTATCCTGTAGTGTATCTTTAGAAATAGTTTTTCGGCCAATTTGCTCCGCCCTAAAGAATTCTTGGCCTTTTAAATCTAAAAATCTAAATTGATCGTAATCCCTTATTCCTTCTATTAAGTCCAGATAGGGAACCATTAACTCTTTATGCTTTCCCGTGGGTTGGAAATCAATCGGATAATTAATATTGGTCCAATAACTAAGGTCATGTAAAATGGAGGAACAGAGATCAATAAATAAATTTTTTTTGTTGGCTGCTGCCCTTTCCTGAATTAAGGAAAGCTCTTCGATTTGGTTGTTTTTCTGGGTGTAAAAAAATAAGAAGGACAATGCCAGTATCGGCAAATACAATAAGGCAAAGCTTTTGAATATTCTTTTCCACATAAATCCTTCTAGAGTTTTATTGTAATTATGGTTTGCTTTTCTTTAAAGAATATTTTTCCTATCTAAAAAATACATATAATTCCTACAAATATTAATGCTTTTACTTAATTTTTTTATCTCTCGGCTCGTTTTATAAGATGTGAATAATAGGAAAAGAGGATTTTACATGTTATTATGTAAAAGATTTTTCTATGTTTTTTAGGACCTATCAGATTCCTGATAACGCGCAAATATTTATGGTTTAATTCCTTCGAACCAATTTTGGTTTTTTAATTTTAACAATAGTTACTCACTTTATATTTTCTGTTTTGAAAAAGAAATTAAATGAACTGGAAGCTACAGCCATCTGTGGTAATGATATTAGTTCCTCGTGTCTTTATGTTTCAGCCTTGGCCATTGTCTATGCCGGACAATATGCATGGGTGTCGCTGCTGATGGTTGCG
>JAUIGC010000316.1 GCA_030429835.1 Bacteroidia bacterium | reverse complement strand
ACCACGCCAAAGAATTATGCCTATTTAAAGATAGCTGAAGGCTGTGATCGTCCGTGTTCCTTTTGTGCTATTCCGCTAATGCGCGGAAAGCATAAAAGCACGCCCATAGAACATTTGGTTGCGGAAGCTGAAAAATTAGCGGCAAAAGGGGTCAAAGAACTTATTCTGATAGCCCAAGACCTTACTTATTACGGTCTAGATTTATATAAAAAAAGAAACCTTGCCGAACTTTTAAGGGCCTTGGTACAGGTTGATGGAATAGAATGGATTCGCTTACATTATGCCTTCCCAACAGGCTTCCCCATGGATGTTTTGAAGGTAATGCGGAACGAACCCAAGGTTTGTAATTATTTGGATATTCCATTACAACATATTTCCGATAGCATTTTAAAGAGTATGCGCAGGGGTACCAACAAGGAAAGGACGACCCAATTACTTCAGGATTTTAGGAAGGCGGTTCCGGGTATGACCATTAGAACCACTTTGATCGTAGGGTATCCCGGTGAAACCGAGGAAGATTTTGAAACCTTGAAATCTTGGGTGGAGGAGATGAGGTTCGAACGCTTAGGGTGTTTTACCTATAGCCACGAGGAAAATACACACGCTTACAATTTGGTTGATGATGTACCAGAAGAAGTAAAACAGGAGCGTGCCAATGAAATCATGGAGATACAGTCCCAAATTTCTTGGGAATTGAATCAGCAGAAAGTTGGGGAAACCTTCAGATGTATCATTGATCGTAAGGAAGGCAATTACTTTGTGGGGAGAACGGAGTTCGATTCCCCGGATGTGGATAATGAAGTATTAATCGATGCTTCCAAACACTACGTGAAGCAAGGGGAATTTGTAAATATCAAAATTACCGAAGCAGCAGATTTTGATTTATATGGGGAGCCAGTACAAGTTAAGGTCTAAAATTTAGACTATTTCTCAAAATAGAGATAAATATAAATCGCAGCCCCAAAACTAACCGCATCCGTGGATGCCAGTTTCCAGCCCTCCTTTGCGTGTTCATCCAATTTTTCCTGAATCTCCTTTTGTGAGGACTTTACAATATGTTTCGTGTCCAGAGTCAGCTTACTATAATAAATTAGGGTCTCAACCTTATATTCCGCCATATTGGTTTTGATTTTAGACTAATTCACCATAAACAATGCATTGGCAAAAAATAATTTGCCGTTCTCCCAAAAACCTCTAAAAAGCGGATTGTCCACCATATAAATCACGTGACCCCTGCCCATCCGTTCCGTTCCGAAAATAAGGGTCTCCGAAATTTTCTTCTTGGCTTCGCTTCCGGCAAATCCGGAAACGGGAATGTTTTGACCTTCTGCGAGATAAACGGCATTTCCACCATCTAGGTAGTTATAGGAACGGTCTCCTAATTTCAAGGTGAAATAAGAATCCTCATAACCATAAGCCAAAGGGTTTGTGGTATCGACCGTAGTTCTAAATATGGCCCCCGTAATGGCAGACTTAATATACTCCCTTTCCGAAGCGTCAAAAGCTTGAAGGTTTAGGGTAGTATCCTTTTTTTGTTCCTTTTCCTTAATACCGAATCCTTTTTGTTTGGTGAGTCCGTCTATGGCTCCTCCCATGGCAATCAATTTTCCACCTTGGCTTACCCAGTCCTTAATTTTATCCGTTACTTTTTCGCTTAGGAAACTGCGATATCCCCATCCATCCGGTAAAATGAGAATATCATATTTTGAAAGGTCTACCCTGTTAAAATAACTTTCGTCCAATACAGAAATAGGATAATTCAATTGCTGCTCAAAGAAGTGCCATATTTCGCCAAATCGTAACGTTGAGGTAGGCTCGCCAGACAAGACTGCAATTTTTAGTTCTTGGAGCACTTCAACATAGCTAGATCCAAAATCCTTTCCACTTTCCACAAAACCCGTAGAAGTGGGCGTCAGGCTTTTTGAGAATTTCTTGGATGCCTCATCTAGTATCGTATTGAATCCATCAACATGTTTGTTGTCGGCCCCAATAATAATAAGGCTTCCCCTTTTATAATTTATTCCATCGGCCTTAAATGGTTTCTGCGCGTATCGTACCCTAATTTTATGTTTTAAGAGCTCGGCCAGGAATTTAGCATCTTTTATACTGTTCCAATCCGTCAAATAAGCGTAGCTGTCCGGAGAGGTTACTCCATAGGTTTCATTGGTGGATTGATACACATTTTGTTGGACGGTACCATCTGTAGCCACGGCATCAAGCCCATAGGCGTAGGG
>JAUIGC010000087.1 GCA_030429835.1 Bacteroidia bacterium | reverse complement strand
TTTGACCAGCCATTGAACAATTGGAATGTAGGCAATGTTACCAATATGTCCGATATGTTCCGCCAAGCTGAAGTTTTTAATCAGAATATCGATAATTGGGATGTGAGCAAGGTGACCAATATGACGTCCATGTTCGAAAGGGCCACTGTGTTTAACCAACCCTTGAACTCTTGGGATGTTGGCAACGTTACGGATATGAGTCAAATGTTTGATGGTTTTGTGTATGATATGGCATTCAACCAATCCTTAAACAATTGGAACGTAGCCAATGTAACCACTATGCAGGCCATGTTTCGTAGAAATACCTCCTTTAATCAAAATATCAATAATTGGGACGTATCCAATGTTCTTGATATGAGCTATATGTTCAGAGATACGGATAATTTCGACCAACCTCTTTACAGCTGGGAGGTGTCCAAGGTTACAAATATGGAATATATGTTCTACGATGCCCAGGCCTTTAATCAAAATATCAATACTTGGAACGTTACCAATGTCACCAACATGCGAAGTATGTTCCAATTGGCAAATGCCTTTAACCAACCATTGGACAATTGGGACGTTAACTCGGTGGTAAACATGCAGTCCATGTTCCAGTCGGCATCTGCGTTTAACCAACCGTTGGATTCCTGGAACGTTAGTGCGGTGGCCAATATGGCTTCCATGTTCGAGAATGCCGTACTGTTCAACCAACCTTTGAACAGTTGGGATGTCTCTTCGGTCACTTTGATGAATTCTATGTTTGAAAATGCATCTGTTTTTAACGGTTCAATAGGCAATTGGAATGTCGGTTCTGTAACCAATATGGAAGCCATGTTTAAGGATGCTGTTTCCTTTGACCAACCTTTGGCGACTTGGGATACCGGTGAATTATTGAATGCGAAGGAAATGTTCCGAGGAGCATCTGCCTTTAATCAAAATATAGATGCGTGGAACACATCTTTCGTAAACACCATGGAAGCGATGTTCCAGGACGCTATTTTGTTCAATCAACCTATCAATTCCTGGAACGTTGCATCCGTAACCACTATGCAATCCATGTTCCATGGAGCATCGGCCTTTAATCAAGCTTTGGACAACTGGAACGTTCGTAAAGTAAGTACCATGCTCAGCATGTTCGAAAATGCATCGGCCTTTAATCAAAATTTAAACAGCTGGCGCGTGTCCGGTGTAAGCAATATGAGCTCCATGTTCAAAAATGCCATTTCCTTCAATCAACCATTAGATCAATGGGACCTAGGTACTGTTACCATGCAATCCATGTTTGAGAATGCCTCCGTATTTGATCAGTATTTAGGGAGTTGGGCAATGGGCAATGTAAACAACGTGACCAACATGCTCAACAATACGGCCCTTACCCGGATAAATTATGACAACACCTTGATTGCATGGTCTGAGCAAACCCTTACGCCTGGCCTAACACTAGGTGCTCAGGGCCTGCTCTATTGCGATGCACTTGAAGAAAGACAATCTATGACCGATAATTATGGATGGTCTTTCTACCAAGATATTCTGGATTGCCCCATACCGGAATGTACCCAATTGGTTGCTCCATTGAACGGCGAGGTTGATGTGCCGGTCAACACGAACCTAAATTGGGAGCCGGTCCTCTACGCACGGGAATACCTTTTAAACGTTGGCACTACGCCGGGAGGTAATGATATCTTGAACAATGAAGTTGTGGTCAACGCTACAACCTATGAGTTTCCATCCGAATTTACAGGAGGTGAAATGGTGTATGTGACCATAGTTCCTACCAACGACACGGGAAATGCAGTCGGATGTTTGGAAGAAAGTTTTACCATCGCAAGCAATCCACCAACATTACCGGAATGTACACAATTGATGGCACCCCTGAACGGAGCCTTGGATGTACCCGTAGATACGGACCTTACATGGAACCCCATCTCCAATGCGGATGGATATCGATTGACCGTTGGGACTAGTTCTGGCGGTAATGAAATCGTAAATAATATTGACGTTGGGAATGTTACCGATTATGACCTAGCAGCGGCTTTACCCGAGGATACGAATATCTATATAACCATAGTACCTTATAATGAACAGGGCGATGCACTGGGCTGTACGGAGGAAAGCTTCCGAACGGAGTTGATACCCGTGCCTCCCGTATGTACGAATCTTACAAATCCTTTATCGGGATCTACCAATGTGCCCATTGATACGGACCTTACATGGAATATGGTGGATGGTGCAACCGGATATATCGTTAATGTGGGTATTACACAGGGGGGTATAGAAATTGCAAATGGAATAGACGTTGGAAATACCACCACCTATTCCTTTGCACAGGATTTACAAGGAAATAGAACCCATTATGTGACCATTATACCATATAACGAGGTGGGCGATGCCCTTGGATGCGCTGAGGAGAATTTTAGGACCGGCACATCCACATTAAGCAACCCGCCACTGTGCACTAGCCTTTCTTCCCCGTTGAATGGTGCATCGAATGTACCCATCGACACCAATATTAGTTGGGATGCCGCCGCAAACGCGGATGGATATTATCTTACGGTAGGTACTACATCTGGAGCTACCGATATCATTGATAATTTGGATGTAGGGAACGTTACCATGTACGACCTACCTACAGATCTACCAGAAAACACGACTATTTTCGTGACCGTTGTTCCCTACAATAGTTTTGGCAGCGCTACCTCGTGTACCGAAGAAAGTTTCATTACGGAAACCTTACCTACCGTACCCAATTGTACCATTTTAACGGCTCCGTTGAACCATGCGACCGATGTAATCCTATCTACCAACATTTCATGGAATACCGTTTCCGGTGCCGATGGATATTACTTGACGGTTGGGACTTCTTCCGGTGGAAACGATATTCTGGACAATATGGATGTAGGGAACGTAAGTACGTATGATTTAGATACAGATTTGCCTGAAGCCACCACCATTTTTGTCACAATAGTTCCCTATAATGCCGTTGGAAACGCAACGGGATGCACAGAGGAAAGTTTCATTACGGAAACCTCTCCTACCGTACCCAACTGCACAAATTTAACGGCTCCGATAAATAACGCAACGGATGTTATTCTATCCACGGATATTTCATGGAATGTCATATCGGGAGCAGATGGGTATTACTTGACGATAGGAACTTCTTCCGGTGGAAACGATATTTTGGACAATATGGATGTAGGGAACGTAAGTACATATAATCTGGCGACAGACCTGCCAGAGGAAACCGATATTTTTGTTACTATTATTCCCTATAATGCCATTGGAAATGCAGCTGGATGCATAGAGGAAAGTTTCACTACCGAAACCGTATTAAATGTTCCAAACTGTACCGAACTAAGCAGCCCGTTGAATGGCGCTACCGATGTAATCCTTTCCACGGATATTTCATGGACTCCTGTTTCAAATGCCGATGGATACTACGTAACGGTAGGAACCTCATCAGGTGGAAACGATATTCTGGACAATATGGACTTGGGCAATGCAGGTACGTATGATCTGGCGACAGACCTCCCCGAAGCCACTGTCATTTTTGTGACCATAGTTCCCTATAATGCGGATGGATCGGCCATTGGATGTTCGGAAGAAAGTTTCACTACGGAAACCTTACCCACCATTCCGGATTGTACTACCCTGACTTTTCCAGGCAACGGAGATTTTAATGTACCAATAGACGTTACACTTACTTGGGAAGAGTCTCCTACCGCAGATGGGTACAGACTAAGTGTTGGCACTTCTTCCGGTGGTAATGATATTGTTGACAATGAAGATGTAAGCATATTAACATCCTATTCCTTTACAGAAAGACTATTAGAGGATACCACCTATTATGTGTCCATTACCCCCTATAATATTTTAGGAGATGCTCTGGACTGTTCGGAATTTATGTTTACCACCATCAACCAAGACGATACCCTTTATGGATTTTCGCCCAATGGTGATGGTATAAACGACTTTTGGTCCATTGATGGTATAGAATTAAGTCCGGATAATACGGTTTCAATTTATAACCGTTGGGGAGATCTGGTATTCGAGATTAACGGTTATGACAACCAATCGAATGTATTTAATGGCACCGCTAACAGGAAAACACAACTTGGTGCAAGTGAACTCCCAAGCGGAACCTATTTCTTTAATATTCAAGTTTCTGGAAATCAAAACCTTAAAAAATTAAAAGGGTTCCTAGTCTTAAAGCGATAACAAATGAACAAACCAATATACTATTTCGCTTTATTGGCGATATCCTTCATATTTCAATTATCCGGAAACAAGTTACATGCCCAGCAAACTCCATTATTTGCAGAATATAATTATAATCCGTATTTAATCAATTCGGCTTACGCCGGACTAGCTCCAAGTACCGAGATTTCTTTGGGAAATTCTGGTTTTTTCAACCAAGTGGAAGGCAGCCCTAGAAGTTTCTCCTTGAGTCTCCATACTCCGCTAAACCGCGGGAAAGTAGGCCTGGGGGCAGGTTTCATCAGGGACGAAATTGGTGTTACCACATCGACCAATGCTTTTGCCACATATTCCTACAAAATTTTCTTCGATACCAAGAAAAACAGGCCTTATTGGCAAGTATACACCCCTAATTCGCTTTCTTTTGCCATAACAGGGGGGATACAACAATACCAGGACAATTTATTAGATTTGGGAATTATGGACGATCCCAATTTTGCACAGAACATCAATGCCTCTATTCCAACTGTTGGCTTGGGAATCCTTTTAAATCTAGCCGATATATATGTTGGCCTATCCGCACCAAACATTTTGGGAGACAAATTGGCATCAGATGATAACTTAGACCTTTCCAGTGCCTATTATGGTTATTTGGGATATCGTTTTTATTCCAACATTTTTGAGGAAATCATGATAAAACCAAACCTACTAATGAAGTACGAGAACGGCGCTCCTTTTCAAATGGATATCAATTTAGCCATGAGCTATAAAAACAAGTTTGAGTTGGGAACAGGATACCGTACCAACTCATCCATAAATCTTTTGGCGGGAATATATCTCTTTAAGAATATTAGGGCCGTTTACAATTACAATTTGGCATTCAACAATTCCCCCTTGGGGAATACGCACGGGATTATCATAAGCTATCTCTTTGGAGAGGGATATTACAGGGACTAAACGCACTGTGTAGAAAATGTACCTGAAGAATACCATTTCAGGAATTTTAGCGATATGAAATTATTTATGGCTGGATAAAACGGATTTATATTTTATCTTGGTGCCCTTCTTTAAATGCACCCCGTTTTATGGAAAATCAATTTTTTTGCAAGGCAAATCTATTAAGTCTATTTCTTATTATAAGCTATTCTATCCATTCCCAGGATACTTATATTAGAAATGAATCTGCTGATGTTAGAAGTTACATCTTTAACCTTGAGTTGAACGATGACAACAATGAAATAAAGGGGGAAGCAGAAATTTGGGTCGACTTTGCAGGGGAGGCACAATCTTTTAGTCTGGATTTGATAGGTAAATCAGGTGAATACGGGATGGAAATAACCCAAGTTTTGGAAGGCGATAAGAAAGTAGATTATTCGTTTGAAGACAATAAAATTAAAATTTCACCTAGCCCAAAAAACCATGACTTTCAAATTTTCAAAATTTCATATCACGGTATACCGGAAAGAGGCTTGGTCATAGACACTACCAAGTTTGGACAACGGTCCTTTTTTGGTGATAATTGGCCCAACTTGGCGAGACATTGGTTACCATCAGTGGACCATCCTTATGATAAAGCTTCCGTAGAATTCAGGATTACGGCTCCTGACCACTATGATGTGGTGGCCACTGGGGAAAAAATAGAGGAAAGCTATTTACAAAGTGGAAACAAACTTACCATTTACAGAGAACCAGCACCGGTTGCCATGAAGGTCGTAACCATAGGCGTCACTAAATTTGCCAGCAGGTTATTGGACGAAGTTTATGAAATTCCTGTATCGGCATGGGTATATCCAGAGAACAGATTGGAAGGTTTTTCAGATTATGGAGTTGCTACAAAGGTGCTTAAATATTTTATAGACCAAATAGGCCCCTATTCCTATGCTAAACTCGCCAATATGCAAGCAAAGACCCAATGGGGAGGATTGGAAAATGCAGGCACCATTGCCTATTTTGAGAATTCGGTGAACGGAAAAAATGAAGTAGAGGGTCTCATTGCCCATGAAATTGCACATCAATGGTTTGGAAATTCCGCAACGGAAAAGGACTGGAACCATGTTTGGCTCAGTGAAGGTTTTGCCACCTATTTCGCCATCTTATATCTTGAGAGCGTCTATGGCGATGAAAAACGCAAAGAAGAGCTTTTGTTAGATCGTAAACAGATAATCGAATACTATCAAAAGAACCCTTCTCCCATTGTAGACCCTACCATAAAAGATCCCATGCGTGTCCTTAGTGTGAATACCTATCAAAAAGGGGGATGGGTATTAAATATGCTCAGACATCAATTAGGGGATGAACTGTTTTGGGAAGGAATAGTGGAATACTACAAAAAATATAAAAATTCCAACGCCTTAACATTTGATTTCAAAGCCATTATGGAACAGGTTTCTGGAGAAAATTTAGACGATTTTTTTCAGCAATGGATATTTACCAAAGGATATCCAGAAATCAAGTGGGCCTGGCATTATGAAAAAAATAAGCTTTTTGTGGATGTGGAACAGGTACAAGACCATCATATATTTTCATTTCCAATGGAAATAGGTATAGATGGAGAAGATGCAAAAACCTTTACCCTTGATGTCAGCACAAAGAAGGTAATCTTTGAAATACCTTTAAAGGAAAAGCCCAATAACGTGCATCTGGATCCCAATGCATGGCTCTTATTTCAGGAAAAATAGCTAAAAGGCTCTTAAAAAATCTTTCTGAATCAGAAATGGTGACATGAAAGTTTTAAATTGAGTCATGAAAAAAATAGGGATTGCAATTGGGGTCATTGTTCTCATATTTATTCTTTTGACCTATTTTTCGATTGCCTCCACCCATAAAAATACTACGACCTTAGTCATAAATGACACTTCGGATTTAACGACCATTGATTTTACCGAACATGATTCTGTGACCGTTACGCCTAGCTACCTATATAAGGCAAATGCATTAAAAACGGTAATGCAAGGGGAACAGTATCGTGAGGCTTGGTCCACTCCCATTAATTTCCCGATCGTTTTTTTGGATACGCTTAATGGTGGAATGGAGATTCTGGAAGAAGGTGGCGGAAAGCAGACCCATAGTTTAAAGTTGAGATCAAAAAAGGGCTTTGTCTATTCCTTGCGGAGCATCAATAAAGACCCTCAACCTTTGGTTCCTGAATGGGCGGAAACATTGGGCCTGGAAAATATTATTGTAGACGGTATCTCCGCACAACATCCTTTTGCGGCCATAGCGGTAGCTAGCTTGGCGGATAAGGCGGAATTAATTCATACACAACCTAAAGCCGTATTTGTCCCGAAACAAGAAATTTTAGGGGAATACAACGAGGATTATGGAAACAAAATCTACCTTTTGGAACATGAAACGGAAGGAGGTAAAAACTGGACTCCCTATAATGAAGTCGAAGAAATTATAGATACCGATGACCTTCAAGAATTAAAAGTTGAGCTAGGACCGGATTTAAAAATTGACAGAAAAACACTGATAAGGGCAAGATTGTTTGATATTTTAATCGGTGACTGGGATAGACATTCCAAACAATGGGGTTGGGCCATCCAAAAGTTGGATAATGGATATAAAGCCATACCCATTGCAGGAGACCGGGATAACGCATTCTTTAATATTGGTGGTTTAATTCCCACAATAATTTCGAATAGGCATTTGCTTCCTGGATTGCAACCCTTTGAAAAGGACATAGATTATCTCCCGGGATTGGTTATGCCATTCGATGTGTATTTCTTAAAAGGTAGCACCAAGGAGGAGTTTGTGAGCGAGGCAGAAAAATTACAGCATATGCTTGCAGATGGCGCTACGAGGAATAGTTTTAAGGTGTGGCCCAAACAACTTTACAAATTAGATGCGGAGGAGATTATTGGCAGAATTAAGTCCAGAAAAAACAATCTTCCCAAAATAGCCGAGGATTTTTATGAAATTATAAGCAAAAAAGAATATTTACATACACCGTTAAAAGGGTCTGAAGACTTAAATCTACCGAGCCCTTTAGTTCGTTGTTTCGATTGTCTTTGATTTGGATTTGGGGTACTTTTGCTTCCTGTTCTTTAAATATTTATAGCCCACATAACCAAGTTGGGCTCCTATAAGTAGTAATTTAGTTTTTCTGCTCTTTACCAATAGTTTGGCAAATCCTAATACTGGTGATATATTCATAATATTATTTTTGAACAAGTAAGCCTAAATACCTGAGACTCCCTGCCCCTTTTGAATCAAAGTTTGGTTCAAAAACCTATTACTCCCTTTTTAGGAGGTTATGAATGAATTCCAATTTAGTTTTTACGGGATCGGAGATAATAAACGGATAGGGATCCTCCTCTCCCATGGATCGGTTCATGCTGTTCATTGCATACAATAATGGAATTCCACTATCTAGAATTTTGTTGAAATCGTTCTCAAGATATGGGTCAAAGTTCGCATCCAAAGTAAGTTTGTGAGATCCATTAAGCCTTGGATTCAAGCTTAGGCCAAAACTGTTTGCCGTTTCCAAGGCATCCATAAGATGCAGATAATGGGACCATGTTTCCGCCCAATCCTCCCAGGCATGGGACGACGCATACTTACTTATATAGGAGCCCTGCCAATTTTGTTTTGGCCCTTGGGTGTAGTACGTTTGAAGGGATTCTGGATAGGAGATGGTCTCATCGCCAAAAATATTCCTGAATCCTTGGAGGATATTTTGATCCGGCCAAACCAACCTATCCCAAAAATAATGGCCAACCTCATGTCTAAAGTGCCCTAGGAGCGTCCTATAACGTTCTTCCATTTCTTGCTTTACCTGTTCCCTAATTACGGCATCCGCCTCGGAAATCAGGATAGTGATTACGCCGTTAGCATGTCCCGTCTTTATCCCTTTGGAAGCTTTATCCATATCTTCCTTGGATAAAAAATCAAAGCAGAGACCATTTTCCGAATCTATCGTTTTACTTACAATAGGCAACCTCAATCTTAAAAGTTGATAGACCAATCTGTGTTTGGCAAATTCGATATTCTTCCATTTTTGAACATTTTCTGGTTTGCCCAAATCTGGTATTGTCCTGTTCAAGGAACATGCTAGGCAAAATCCAGAGGGTTCATTTGAAGGTAAAATCCAATTACAGGTACCCAACGAATTGTTGGAGCAATAGATATATTCCTCTTCTCCCAAGGAAGGCACCTTCCATCTTGAATGGGTAGGAGGTAATGGAACCATCTGGTTATAATACGAGGAATAGCCCAAAAAATGTTCACAGGAAACACAGATATTGTTCTCAAACGCAAGGGTATTATTGCAGTTGGAACATTGAAATAATTTCATTTACCAATATTTAAGGCCACATGGATTTATCTTATCATTTTTAGATTAATGACCTCTTGGTCCGTTAAATATCTCCAATGGCCCCTGGGAAGGTCTTTCTTTGTAAGTCCGCCATAGATTACCCTGTCCAATTTGATAACTGTATAGCCCAATTGCTCTAACAGGCGCTGAACTATCTTACTTCTGGAACTATAGATTTCTATGCCCACTTCTCTTTTGGGAGCACCATCAATAAAGCTGATATCCTGTACCTTAACAACTTTTTCATCCACTACAACGCCCTCCTGAATCTTCGCCAAATCCACACTTCTCAAATCCTTGTCCAAGACCAAATGATAGATTTTCCTTAATCCGTTGATAGGGCTTTTAAGTCGTTTGGATAAATCGCCATCGTTAGTAAAAAGAAGTAGACCTGTATCTTCCTTGTCCAATTTGTCCACAGGTAATAATTTCGATTTTGAGGCACTGGAAATCAATCCAGATACATGTCGCTTTCCTTTTTCATCCCTTATGGTCGTAGAGAAATCCTTTGGCTTGTTTAAGAGTACATATTCCTTTTTAACCGGGTTTAATAATTGCCCATCAAATCTAACCTCATCCGTAAGCCTTACCTTGTATCCCATTTCGGTTATAGGCTTTCCGTTTACGGTAACGTTACCCGCTGCAATATAAATATCGGCATCGCGTCTGGAACAAACCCCTGAGTTGGAAACATATCTATTCAATCTAATGCTATCTGGATCACTATTCTGTTTGGGCAAAGTGTTTTTCTTAATGGGTGCGTTTCCCCTAGCGTGGCTTTTCTTTCTAAAAGTACCGCCCTGTCTTCCAGATGGCTTCTTATCTTTATTTGAATCTCCCCTACTCATATTTTCCAGATTTTTATGCAAAGGTAGCAAAGGGAAGGTTAGGAAATGATGTATTCGAATCTTGATTTAAGGGATTCCATGGAACATTTACCAAAGAATGCGTACATATTCAAAAATCATTTAAGGGCTGATCTATAAAATTCTATTCAATACCAGGTCTACATCAATAAGTAAAATACTGAATACACCTACAACAATGACCAATTTTAAAATATTATGCAGCCATACATAGTGCTTCCTGGTTTTTGATTTTACCAGAATGACCAAAAAAACAGTAAGTAAAGCGATACAGCCCTCAAAATAAAAGTTCATATAACCTACATCGAATTTGAAAATGAGGAGCAAGGAAGGAATAAGGGTCAATAACAACAAAGTACCTATTAGAAACTTGGAAAAACCTATTCCGTAAATAATTGGAATCGTCCTATAGTTTTGTGCTACATCACCAGAAATATTCTCCAAATCTTTAATTAACTCCCTAGCCAAAATCAAAAGAAAGAGGAACATGGCATGCACAAAGATGACGGTCTCAAAATTTTTGTAGTATACAAAAACGGCAAAAAAGGGTGTGATTGCCAAAGTTGCAGAAACAAAGTTTCCAATAAAGGGAATCTTTTTAAGTTTATGGGAGTAGAACCATATTCCAAAAATATAAGCCGAAAAAAATAGAACAGCCCTAAAAGAAACATAACTGGCTGCAAAAACCGCTAAAAAGTTAAGCACAAAATAGGTGGACAACTTAAATCGCTGACTGACCAACCTATCCAGCATACTCTTTCTAGGTTTATTGATCAAATCTTTTTCAGCATCGTAGAAATTGTTAATAATATAACCGGCAGCAATAACCAATATTGAGGCAATTACTATAACGAAAAGATTTACATCAAAAACAACCTGCCGCAAAGGCAAATCTGGGGAAAGAATATAGATGGAAGCTAAGTACTGCGCCAGGACAATCATCAGGAGATTATATCCACGAACAACCGAAAACAAACTTAAAACCTTTAATAGCAGGAGTTTGTTTTTTCTACTAAGCATTTATTTGATTATCCTAGAAGTTATAGACCACTTCCAATTTGTAGTCCTTTAAAGCATTTTTTGCCTTTTCAAAGTCCTCCGTGAATCCTAGGAAGTAACCACCACCTCCCGATCCACAAAGTTTTAAATAGTAGTCATTGGACTCGATACCTTGCCGCCAGAGATCGTGGAATTTTGCTGGAATCATAGGCTTGAAATTATCCAGTACCACATGGGACAATTTTTTAAGATTACCAAAGAGGGATTTTACGTTTCCATTTACAAAGTCCTCTACGCAGGCATCCGTATGTTTTATGAACTGATCTTTAATCATTTTCCGGAAACCCTCATTTTTCATTTGCTCCATGAATATTTGAACCATTGGCGCAGTTTCGCCTGTGGACCCACTATCCAATAAAAATACCGCACCCTTTCCAGCCATATTTTGGGAAGGGATACTTGTAGACTCAATATTATCTTTGGAATTAATAAGAATAGGAAGGCTCAAATAGCTGTTTAAAGGATCTAAACCGGATGATTTCCCGTGAAAAAAGGATTCCATCTTACCAAAAATAGCCTTTAACTTCAATAGTTTGTCACGGGTAAGGTTTTCCAACACCGTAATCTTGTCCGTGGCATATTTATCATATATGGCGGCTACCAGTGCTCCACTGCTACCAACACCATATCCCTGAGGAATGGAACTATCAAAGTACATTCC
>JAUIGC010000086.1 GCA_030429835.1 Bacteroidia bacterium | reverse complement strand
AGATTGTCCTATTTAAAAATCCACTAATAGACCGAAATGTAAGCGATATTATTCAGCTACATGAATATGCTGGAGAATTTGTTCAAAAACCCATTTCAATCTTCGATTCCGTCGAAATCCTTAGGGCAATTAATGATTTAAAATTGCCTCCGGCCAAATTGGATATTGGAAAATTAACCTATGAATATCATTCCGATGACAATAACTTCAACAATGTAAAGGCATTTGTCATTGACAAACTGAAATCAGCAACGGAATACAAGTCCATAAAACCAAAGGATGTAGTACTTTATGGTTTTGGGCGTATTGGACGGTTATTGGCCAGGGAACTTATGTCAAAAACGGGAAAAGGTACCCAGATGCGCCTACGCGCCATTGTGTTGAGGGGAACCTTGAATGAGGAAATACTGGAAAAAAGGGCCAGTCTTCTTCGAACAGATTCCGTCCATGGAAATTTCACGGGAACCGTGACTGTTAACGCAATTGACAATACGTTGTTGATCAACGGAACCACGGTGCAAATCATTAGTGCAAATACACCTGAGGAAATAGACTATACGGAGTACGAAATATCAAATGCCCTGGTCATAGACAATACGGGAGCGTTTAGGGACCAAAATCAATTGGCCAAACACCTAAAGGCCAAGGGAGTATCCAAAGTTCTACTAACTGCGCCAGGCAAAGGCGTACCAAATATAGTACACGGAGTAAACCATTTGGACTATGATCCAGATAGCACACATATATTTTCGGCTGCATCATGCACTACCAATGCGATAACCCCTATTTTAAAAGTTATTGAGGATTCCGTTGGGATTAAAAAGGGGCATTTGGAAACCATCCATGCCTACACCAATGATCAAAACCTTGTAGATAACATGCATTCCAAATACCGAAGGGGAAGGGCGGCGAACCTGAACATGGTCATAACGGAAACGGGAGCGGGACAGGCTGTGGCCAAGGCCCTGCCCGGCCTAAAAGGTAAATTGACCTCCAATGCCATAAGAGTACCGGTGCCCAATGGATCTTTGGCCATTCTTAATTTGGATATCAAGAACAAAACTTCCTTGGAGGGTATTAACACCATCATAAAAAAATATGCACTAGAGGGAGATTTGGTAGAACAAATAAAGTATAGCCTTAGCAAGGAGTTGGTCTCAACGGATATTATAGGATCAGTAGCACCGGCAGTTTATGATAGCGAGGCGACCATAGTATCGGATAATGGTAAGAATTTGATACTTTATATTTGGTACGACAATGAATTTGGCTATTCACAACAAGTGATTAGACTCGCAAAATATATTGCCAAGGTAAGACGTTATACCTATTATTAATTTAGGACAGGTTCAAAACATCCTTATTGGAAGTTTTTACGTACATTTTATTTAGTGATAAGGGTTTTTCATCGTTTGATTATATTCAATTACTTTAGTACCCTCTAAATCTATTTTTAACGGAAATTCAAATAAGAATGAAAATTTCAAGAATACTATTTTTACTTGCAATCCTACTTACGGCAAGTTTAGGACACTCCCAGGAGTCGGAAGAAGAAGAGACACTTTCATTGGAAAGCGGTCCTATAAGCGGCCAGTTCGATTATGTTGCTAAAAAATCTGGGAACTATCGTGCGGATGGAGTACGGTATGAGGTCGTTAAGGAAGCCAACCTATACAAATTGAGGGGAAATGTTTTGGATTCCATTGCAGCTTTCAATAAGAAAATAAGTGAATTGAATTCAACCATTTCCGAACATGAAACAACGATTACTTCCTTAAATAAAAAATTGGAGGAAACCACCACGAATTTGGCTGCAGTTACTGAAGAAAAGGATAGTATGTCCTTTCTTGGAATCGCGGTATCAAAAGCCACTTATAACATTATCCTATGGACCATAATAGCCGGGCTATTTATTCTTTTGGGTGTATTTGTATACAGATTTAGAAGCAGTAATATTCTAACCCAAGAAGCCAAACAGAATTTGGCCGAACTGGAGGTGGAATATGAGGATCATCGCAGACGGGCATTGGAACGCGAGCAAAAGATTAGCAGAAAGCTACAGGACGAGTTGAACAAACAAAAGAAAGCGAAATAAACATTAGCTCCTTCACGGGAGCTTTTTTTATAATAACATGGTTGTCAAACAGGCTACGATAACGGACCTTAAAGGAATAGTTCCATTATTTGACCTTTATAGGGTTTTCTATGGTCAATCATCCAATTTGATTCAGGCCGAGGCATTTCTCAAGGAGCGATTTCTAAATGAGGAATCTATAATATTGGTTGCTCTCATTGATACAAAGATGATTGGCTTTACACAACTCTATTTCTCGTTTTCCTCCGTTTCCCTTGAACCAGCACTTATACTGAACGACCTCTTTGTACTTCCCGAATACAGGGGCCAAGGCATTGGCGCCTCAATTTTAAAAAGTGCACAAGGTTTTTGCAAAAAATACAATTACAAGGGTTTATCCCTGGAGACCGCCATTGACAATCCCGCCCAAAAACTTTATGAAAGATTGGGTTGGGAAAAAGATTCCCACTGTTTTCACTACTTTTGGTCCGCCCAATAATTAGTTAGTACAAGCCAATGCGAATTGATATCATAACTGTTCTACCGGAACTACTAAAAAGTCCCTTTGAAGCCTCTATTCTAAAGAGAGCCATCGAAAAGGATTTGGTGGAAGTTCATTTTCATAACTTGAGAGATTATACGGATAACAGCTATAATCAAGTTGATGATTACCAATTTGGCGGTGGTGCAGGAATGGTAATGATGATTGAACCCATAGACAAATGTATCTCTGGGCTCAAAGCCCAAAGAACGTACGATGAGGTTATCTATATGACCCCTGATGGAAGTACCTTGAATCAAAAAATTGCCAATAGTCTATCTCTTTTTGATAACATTATTATCCTATGTGGCCATTATAAAGGAGTGGATCAACGCGTTAGGGATATGTTCATTACCAAGGAAATTTCCATTGGAGACTATGTGTTATCCGGTGGGGAACTGGGTGCGGCGGTCCTTTGCGATACGATAATTAGACTTTTACCGGGAGTACTTAATGATGAAACTTCTGCCTTGACGGACAGTTTTCAAGATGGTTTGTTGGCACCTCCTGTATACACAAGACCTGCAGAATACAAGGGGATAAAAGTCCCTGAGGTACTTTTGAGCGGAAATTTTGGCAAAATCGAGCAATGGCGAGAGGAAAAAGCGCAGGAGAGAACAGAAAAGCTAAGACCCGACCTACTAAAATAAAGCTACAATCAAAATAAAAACTTCAAAATATTTGTAGATATTAATTTTACAAGTATTTTTGCACCCTGTTAAATCAACCTCTGACGAGAATCGTGAAAGTTGTTTTAATCTAATTCCAATATTAAATCTAAAATGGAATCATTAATAAAGTTTGTACAGGACGAATTCGTAGCTAAAAAAGAATTCCCTAAATTTTCTGCCGGTGATACTATCACAGTGTATTATGAAATTAAGGAAGGCGAGAAAACTCGTACCCAGTTTTTCAAAGGTGTAGTTATCCAAAGAAGAGGTACCGGTGCGACTGAAACATTCACCATTCGCAAAATGTCCGGAACAGTTGGTGTAGAACGTATTTTTCCAATCAATCTTCCGGCACTTCAAAAAATCGAGGTGAATAAGAAAGGTAAAGTTCGCAGATCTAGAATTTACTATTTCAGAGGCTTGACCGGTAAAAAAGCAAGAATTAAAGAAGTAAGGTCGTAGAACGTACCGCAACTGATAAATAAAAAAAGCACCGATAATATCGGTGCTTTTTTTATGAACAAATGTTAAAAACATAAGTTCATAAACTGTTCATTATTAATTAAATAGAAAAAATCACTTTATATAATTTTTTTTACTAACTTTAAGTGTGATTAAAAAAGTTGACTGAGGAAGAATTGTAGTAACTTTTAAATCATTGTAAGGTTTACGTTCTTTACATTGTTGTTTAATCGGTAATTAAGCATTTTCTAGGGAATTGTTTAAAACGATGAGCTCTAAATATTAAAGGCTGTCGCTTTTAATAGTATTGTGGACAATCACTTTTTAAAAGATGGGAAGTTACCCAAAATTTAAAATAAAATTGTTAAGACGACAAGAATGAAATGTAGGTTTAAGATTCAACTACATTATTGAGTTTAAAACGCATTTCAAACGTTGATTTAGTGACGCAGAGGCAATCAAGGGTTGCGGTTTTAATTAATTTTAAAACAACATGTCTGTAAACTATTTCTAAAAAGCCATATCAAGGTATTAGTACATTGATATGGCTTTTGCTATTTAACAAAACTTCTCAATAGCCTGAAATATTAAGCCTACACCACAGGATTTAGCCTAGATAATATTGTATATTTGCACCGCTTGAATTTAAACAAATACGAATGTCCAAAATTTATTATACCAAAACGGACGAGGCCCCTGCGTTGGCAACAGCTTCGTTTTTACCTATTATCAAAGCTTTCACAAAAACTTCAGGAATAGAGCTAGAAACCAAGGATATTTCCTTGGCAGGTAGAATAGCGGCTATTTTTCCAGAATACTTGACCAAGGAACAACAAGTTCCTAATGATTTGGACATATTGGGAGAACTTGCCAAGAAGCCAGAGGCAAATATTATTAAACTGCCCAACATTAGTGCCTCAATTCCTCAATTGAAGGAGGCCATTACGGAATTGCAATCCAAGGGATATGGATTACCAGATTATCCAGATGAACCAAAAACCGAAGAGGAAAAGGCAATTAAGGCCAAATATGACAAGATAAAAGGTAGTGCGGTGAACCCTGTATTACGGGAAGGAAATTCTGACCGTCGTGCGCCTAGGGCTGTAAAGAATTATGCAAAGAAGAACCCGCATACCATGGGCGCCTGGTCTTCAAACTCCAAAACACATGTAGCCACCATGTCTTATGGGGATTTTAAGTCCAACGAAAAATCGCTCACCATTCCAGCGGCTACTTCTGTGGACATCGTTTTAAATGCCAAAACGGGTAATAAAATAACCCTAAAGGAAAAATTGGCCCTTCAGACGGGAGAAATCATCGATGCTACCGTTATGAGCAAAAAGGCTCTTTTGGCATTCCTAAAAGAACAGGTAAAAGATGCCAAGGAAAAGGGTGTTTTGTTTTCCGTTCATCTAAAAGCGACCATGATGAAGGTATCGGATCCCGTTATTTTTGGCCATGTTGTAGAAACTTTTTTTAAACCCGTATTTGATAAGTATTCTGCAACTTTCGAAAAAATAGGGGTTAACCCCAACGATGGACTTGAGGTTTTATACAATAAATTGGAAAAATTACCTTCGGATGAGAAAACCGAGATCGAAAATCAAATACATGCCGTATTGGAAGAAGGTCCATCCTTGGCCATGGTAAATTCGGACAAGGGCATTACAAATTTGCACGTACCCAGTGATATAATTATAGATGCTTCAATGCCCGCTATGATACGTAATTCTGGTCAAATGTGGAATTCAGAGGGTAAAGCACAGGATACCAAGGCTGTTATACCTGATAGTAGTTATGCCAGCATTTATTCGGCGACCATTGATTTCTGCAAAAAGCATGGAGCCTTTGATCCAACTACGATGGGAACAGTACCCAATGTTGGTTTAATGGCCCAAAAGGCAGAGGAATATGGTTCCCATGACAAAACCTTTGAAATCAAAGAAGCAGGAACGGTACAGGTTATCGATTCAAACTCAGGAAATGTATTGTTGGAACACAACGTTGAAGAAGGTGATATTTGGCGCATGTGCCAAGTAAAGGACGCCCCTATCGAGGATTGGATAAAATTAGCCGTTTCAAGAGCAAGAGCAACCCAAGACCCAGCGATTTTTTGGTTGGATGAGGATAGGGCGCACGACCGTGAGCTCATTAAAAAAGTTAATAAATACTTACCGCAGCAAGATACTTCAGGTTTGGACATCCAAATTATGTCTCCCCAAAAAGCAACTGAGTATACCTTAAAAAGAATCAAGGAAGGAAAAGATACTATCTCCGTTTCCGGAAACGTGCTCAGGGATTATCTAACGGACCTCTTCCCAATTCTTGAGGTAGGTACCAGTGCCAAAATGCTCTCCATAGTTCCATTAATGAATGGCGGGGGACTCTTTGAAACAGGTGCTGGTGGATCTGCCCCAAAGCATGTTGAACAATTTTTGGAAGAAGGCCATTTAAGATGGGACTCCCTGGGTGAATTCTTGGCGCTAGGGGTTTCATTGGAATTCTATGGCGAGAAAAACAACAATCAAAAGGCAAAAGTTTTAGCCGATGCTTTGGACGCCGCCACTGAAAAGTTTTTATTGAACGATAAATCACCATCCAGAAAAGTTAAGGAATTGGATACACGGGGAAGCCATTTTTATTTGGCCAAATACTGGGCAGAGGCTTTGGCGGAGCAAAATATGGATGTTGAACTAAAAAACACTTTCTCCAAAGTAATTACTGAAATTCAGGATAAGGAAGAACAGATATTGAATGAATTAATGGATGCACAGGGAAGTCCACAGGATATAGGCGGGTATTACAAACCAAATCCAAATTTAGAGTCCATTGCCATGCGACCAAGTGATGCCTTCAATAAAATTCTACAATCGATTTAAAATTATTTAACTAGTATATGAAAGCCCCATTTCTGGGGCTTTTTTTAGTTTAAAATATCGTTAAGCATTAATTACTTAAGGTATTTCTCATTATTTTTAAAAAAAAATCCATGAAGAAGCCTTTCTGGCTGATTGTCTTATTTGGCCTTTATTATTCTTTGAACGCCCAGTCGCAAGAAAAATATACGATAAGTGGAACCGTTACAGAGGATTCAAGCAACGAGAGCCTAATAGGAGTCACAGTCGCCTTTCCAAGTTTAGGCAGCGGCGTTACCACAAATGAATATGGTTTTTATTCCATAACCCTCCCTGAAGGCAACTATCAATTAGTTGTAAGCTACTTGGGATTCAAGGACATCGTTCAAAACATATCGTTGACAAAGGATACCAAGTTGGATTTTCAACTTTCTGAAGAAGCCGAGCAACTGGATGAGGTAGTAGTGACCGATGATGCGGAAAAATTGGATATTAGAAAACCACAAATGAGTGTCAACACCCTTTCGGTGGCCACGATTAAAAAGATTCCCGTTATATTGGGTGAGGCAGATGTGATTAAATCCATATTGTTGCTACCCGGAGTCACCAATGCTGGCGAGGGAGCATCGGGTTTTAATGTTCGGGGAGGCGCAGCGGACCAAAACCTAATTCTTTTGGACGAAGCGATTATTTTTAACTCTTCCCACCTATTTGGTTTCTTCTCCGTATTCAACCCAGATGCGATAAAGGACATTAAATTGTACAAGGGAGGTATTCCCGCACGATACGGAGGCCGGGTATCTTCGGTGTTGGATATTTTTCAAAAGGAAGGGAACAGCAAGGAATTTCATATGAATGGAGGTATAGGTGCGGTAGCCAGCAGGTTACTGTTGGAAGGCCCCATCAAGGAAAATAAGGCCGCCTTTTTAGTTGGAGGTCGCGCATCGTATGCCCATTTATTTTTACCCTTGTTTGATGTTGACAATACGGCGTATTTCTATGACCTTAACACCAAACTGAACTATAAAATTAATGAGAACAACAACATTTTTCTATCCGGATACTTTGGAAGGGATGTATTTGGAATTAGTGAAAGTTTTGTAAACACTTATGGAAATGCCGTTGGAAACTTTAGATGGAACCATCTTTTTTCGGATAAGCTCTTTTCAAACCTTTCCTTAATTTATTCCGATTATTATTACGGGCTAAAATTGGATTTTGTAGGCTTTAATTGGAACTCTGGCATAAGAAATTTCAACCTTAAATATGATTTAAAGCACTATCTGAGCGATAAATTTCAGCTGAACTACGGATTGAACAATATTTATTATCAATTCAACCCTGGCAAAATAGAGCCCAGTAACAATGAATCTGGTATATTGGAAGACCAACTCACCCAAAAATATGCGAATGAATTTGCGGCATATGTAGATGTTGAGCATAAAATCACCAATGATCTTAGCCTTGGTTATGGGCTTAGATTTAGTCAGTTCGTGCGTTTAGGTCAAGATGAGATTTTTACCTATGCCAATGATAACCCAGTCGTTTTTGATCCGTTTTTGTTGATTTATCAAGAAGCGGAACCCACTGGAAGGGCAACACCCGGTCGTAAGGGACGGCTTGCCACCTTTAACAATTTGGAACCCAGGGCATCCTTATCCTATGCCTTCAATGAAAGAACCTCTGTAAAAGTAAGTTACACGCGACTGGCCCAGTATTTACACCTACTTTCCAATACCAGTTCCCCTACTCCCTTGGATGTTTGGACTCCAAGTGGTCCCTTCGTAAAACCTCAATTATTAGATCAGTATGCCCTGGGTTATTTTAGGAATATTAAAGACGGGGACTATATTATTGAAAGTGAGATTTTCTATAAGGAAGTACAAAATAGGATCGATTATATAGACGGGGCCAATCTTATTGCAAACGATGCCATCGAACAAGTAATTCTCAACGGTGAGGCCAGGGCTTATGGCTTGGAACTTCTGTTACGTAAAAATGAAGGAAATTTTCAGGGATGGCTGGCCTACACCCTTTCAAAATCGGAACAGCGAACCCCGGGTAGAAATCTTGATTTCGACAATGGACGCAGTAATTTGGAAACCGGTATTAATTATGGGAATTGGTATAATACTCCGTATGACAAAACCCATGATATCTCCCTTTTCCTGAATTACGAATTAAACGAAAAATGGAGCTTTAGTAGTAACTTTGTCTATCAGACAGGGCAGCCTACCAATTACCCCATTGGGCAATTTGAATTTCAAGGGTTAACCATTCCCTATTACGGCCTACGAAACAAACAAAGATTGCCCGATTACAACCGACTGGATATTTCCGCTACACTTTCTCCAAGAAAAAATAAGGATAGAAAGATAAAAGGTGAGTGGATATTTAGCATTTATAACCTTTACAATAGAAGAAATGCGGCGTCCATAAATTTTAGAAGGAACGATGATACAGGTGCAAATGAAGCTGTAAGAACCTCCATTTTTGGAATTGTCCCGGCCGTTACTTACAACTTTAAACTATAGGGCATGAAAAGGATTATTATCATATTTTTAGTCTTAATATCGTTTGCCTCCTGTGAGGATGTCATCGACGTAGAAACACCTACAGAACCTCCAAGATTGATTGTAGATGGTATCATACGAATAGATACTTCGGAAGCTTTCACAACAGCAAGGATTAAGATAAATACAAGTAATTCCTTCTTTGAGGATATTAACCCAGTCTCGCCCGATTTGGTTATGATTCAAAATGTACAATACGAGCCCGCTTTTGTTGGTGAGGCAAACTTTATAAGATTGGGAGAAGTTGAACCCGGTGTTTTTGAGAGTGCAAAAAGTACCCGTTTTTTTACCGAAGGTCGTTTAGACCTATACATAAATTATAATGATGAGCGATATTACGCAGCAACCAATTTTGTTCCATCGGTCCCTATAGATACGCTACGGCAAGGAACGGAAACCTTATTCTCCGAGGACGAAACGGAAATCATTGTCACCTATACGGATAATGTGGAGAGAAGCGATTTCTATATTTTCGATTTTGACTTCAATGAATTTCTGGTAACGGAAGATGAATTTTACCAAGGACAAACCTTTGAGTTTTCCTATTTCTATGAGGACGGCCTAGAACCGGGTACAGAGTTGAATATTAGTCTTTTAGGGGCAGATGAAGGTTTCTTTAATTATATGAACCAAGTGATTGTACAATCGGGTGGTGACCAAGGACCCTTTCAGACTCCTGCAGCAACAGTCCGTGGAAATGTCTTTAATGTAACTGGAATAGACAATATTGAAATATTTGATAATGTTGAACGTACCAACAATTTTGCTTTAGGCTATTTTGCAGCCGTTCAAGAGTATAAAAAAACGATTGTTATAGAATAATGAGAACGGACAAGGAAATGATGATCAAGGGGATTAAAAAATTGGCCCTTACCGTATTTTTAATGTTCTTGGCCCCTATTGTAATTTGGCAGGCCTTTAAAAATGAGGGACATCCTTTTTATTGGCCAGTACTCGTCATGGGACTGTTGTTAGCCGCTTATGCAGTCTATATGGGGTTTAAAGGAATCCAGACCATAGTAGATGCCCTCTTTGGAGGTAAAAGTAGAGCTAGAGATTAATTAATTACCAGGGTGATTCTTAGGTTCCGGCTTTTTCCACTTATTATAAAGCTTGTTATAGTCGTAATCCAAGACCGTTTCCTGGCGTTCCAATTGACCCGCCGCAAAGGCCCTTTGCAAAATGTCCTCTATAAGATAATCTTCTTCGATCTGGTCAGGATGAAACTCTTCCTTAATACTTATTTTAAAGAGTTTGGCCGTTGTATTGTACCAAAAGGCCCTCCAGCCATTTCTTAATTCCTTTACCAAGTCAAAAGCCGTGGTTCCCGTTTGCCTATAAATGAGTTTTACCAAAATCTGTCCCTCGGTCCTGGTCAATTTTTTAAGCTCTTCCGAGAACTCCTCCTCAATGTACTTTTGGACCTTTCTGGTATATTTTTTACGTTTTCTGGTTTTGGTGATTTTGGTAAGGCTATCATTGAGTTCTACCAAACGTTCCGCGGCCAATTTGGCATAAGGATATACTTTGTGGGTCTTGCGCCTTAAAATATAATATCTAAGCTTATCATTATAGGACGAAAACTGTAGCTTCCCAAAAACATAGGCTTCTTCCAGTGAAATGGAACTCTGAACAATGGAATCCCCGGCAAGTATGATCAATTGTTCAGAAATGGAATCCAGTTCCTGTTCTTCCACCTGTCCTACCACATTCACAAAGAACATCAGAAAAACCAACATCAAAAAACTATTCCTTATCATAGCCATTATTTGTACAAAAGCCTTGCCAAAATTAACGATAATTGATTCAGCATATTATTAAAAACAAGTGAATATTGTTAAGTTTGCAAACAACTTTACAAAGTAAGACTTGCGGATAATTTCAAAAACTTCATTAGAAATTTTTGCGCGACTTTTAAAATGTAAACCTCAATTATCGAGTTAAAAAAATATACATGGCGAACAAAACTATCATTACCAAAAAATCATTGGAATTTTTTGAAAAATACCTGAACAATGCCGCCCCTACCGGTTATGAGTGGGAAGGGCAAAAACTTTGGATGGAATATCTAAAGCCCTATGTAGATACTTTTATTACCGATACCTACGGTACTGCCGTTGGTGTTATAAATCCAGATGCAAAATACAAAGTAGTGATAGAGGGTCATTCTGACGAAATATCCTGGTATGTAAATTACATTACGGACAACGGACTTCTTTATGTTATCAGAAACGGAGGTAGCGACCATCAAATCGCGCCGAGTAAATGGGTGAATATACACACCAAAAAAGGTATTGTAAAAGGCGTTTTTGGTTGGCCGGCGATTCACACCCGGAAGAACGACAAGGAAGAACCGCCCAAATTGGACAATATTTTTATCGATATAGGTGCCAGGGATAAGGAAGAGGTTGAAAAAATGGGTGTCCACGTGGGGTGTGTCATTACCTATCCGGATTCGTTTCAGGTGTTGAACGGAGATAAATTTGTTTGTAGGGCCATAGATAACCGTGCAGGTGGATTTATGGTTGCAGAAGTGGCCCGACTTTTACATGAAAACAAAAAAAAATTACCCTTTGGACTTTACATTACCAACTCCGTACAAGAGGAAATTGGTTTGCGTGGTGCTGAAATGATTACCCAAACCATTAAACCGAACATTGCCATTGTCACGGACGTTTGCCATGATACGACCACTCCGATGATCGAGAAAAAGACCCAGGGCCATACGGAAATTGGAGCCGGACCCGTAATTTCCTATGCCCCTGCAGTACAGAATAAACTCAGGGAACGGATCATAGAAACTGCCGAAGCGAAAAAAATACCCTTCCAAAGAATGGCGGCTTCCAGAATGACGGGTACGGATACCGATGCCTTTGCGTATAGTAACGGAGGTGTGGCCTCCGCTCTTATTTCCCTGCCGTTGCGCTATATGCACACCACTGTAGAAATGGTTCATAAGGATGATGTTGAGAATGTAATAAAGCTGATTTACGAAACACTTTTAAATATTAAGGAAGGTGAAACTTTCAGTTATT
>JAUIGC010000085.1 GCA_030429835.1 Bacteroidia bacterium | reverse complement strand
TTGTCCTTCCAAAATAGCGCAACCTTTTTCTTGAAGTGCATCTTCCAATAAATTTGGAGCGATGAAAAAATCTGTGCGTTCAAAAATACTCTTCACTTTTCTTCTAATGGGTCTACTAGGATGTAGCACAGATGATAATACGGTAAGCCATGAAAGTTATTCCTTAGCGGGAAAGTGGCATTTGTCAAGTTTTGGGGGCGGGATTACAGGACAATTTACACAATACAATAAAGACATTGTTACCTGGACCTTTGATACCATCAATGAACAAATTCATATCAAAAACAAAAGGAACTATTTTGGACCTAATGCAGGTATATATCCGTATGAGCTTAGAAGAAACGATAATGACCAAATTCTATACTTCAATGACTCGGTAGAAGGAATACTATATATCAACGAAAGTGAATTGCTTTATTATCAGGTTGGCCTATTAGCTACCTTCAAAAGATAGATTACGCTCCTACTTTGATGAATTTTATTCCTTTTCATGTTCCTCAATATCCTTGGAAAGATCCAATTTCCTAAATGATGGGGAGGCCAATGCCGTTAACCCAACGGTCAATAAGGTCATACTACCGCCAAAAATTACAGCAGTAACCGTTCCCATGAGCTTGGCGGTAACTCCGCTTTCAAAAGCTCCCAGTTCATTGGAAGATCCCACAAACATGGAATTGACAGAAGCTACTCTCCCCCGCATGTTGTCCGGTGTTTTTAATTGTAATATCGTTTGGCGGATAATCATGGAGATACCATCGACGGCACCACTCACAAAAAGGGCAATCACGGAAAGCCAAAAATAGATAGACATTCCAAAGACAATAATACATATTCCAAAACCGAAAACGGCCCACAATAATTTTTTACCGGCATTCTTATGTAAAGGAAATCTGGTAGACCCCAACATAGTGATCGAAGCCCCTACAGCGGGTGCGGCCCTAAGAATTCCAAACCCTTCCGACCCCACATGTAGAATATCCTGGGCAAAGATAGGTAACAAGGCCACCGCACCTCCAAAGAGTACCGCTATCATATCCAAGGTCAAAGCCCCTAAAATGGCCTTCGTATTGAATACAAACTTTAAACCTTCCTTTAAACTTTGAAATACCGGCTCTCCAATCTTCGGATTCATTATGGGTTTTCTGGAAATTTGCAACAAGGTTATCAAAGCCAGCACGGAAAAACCAAAAATGACGCACATAGACCAATGCACCCCTATAAAACTAATGGAAAAACCGGCCAATGCGGGTCCTAAAACAGAGGCCAATTGCCAAGTGGAACTACTCCATGTAGCCGCATTCGGATAGATTTTCTTGGGCACGATAAGCGCGATAAGTGAGAAAATCGTAGGTCCCAAAAAAGCCCGCACCAAACCACCCATAAAAACAAGGGCATAGATTCCATACAAAATAGTCTTGGTTTCCCACGTTTCTTCCAAACCGGGCCAACTCAATACGAATAATCCAAAACTGATTACAGAAAAGCCCAAAATACACTTCACCAAAAGGTTCCGTTTTTCTTTCTGATCTACGATATGCCCGGCAAACAATGCCATTCCCACAGCGGGAATTACCTCCATTAAACCAATAATGCCCAAGGACAACGGGTCTTTGGTCAAGGAATAGACTTGCCATTCGATGACGATAAATTGCATGGACCATGCAAAAACCATGGCAAAACGCACTAGTAAGAAAATATTGAATTCCTTGAAACGTAAGGCTGCGTAAGGGTCAATGTTTTTGTTCATACCCTAAACCGTAATTTCTATTTTATTTCCTTCTGGGTCCACTACCAAACTTTCGTAATATCCATCGCCAGTAGTTCGTGGCTCTCCAAGCACCCGTATTCCCGTTTGTTTCAAATGTGCAGTAAGGCTATCCACTTTTTCCTTGGAGCCAACGGAAATCGCAAAGTGTATCAACCCTAGGGATTCCTTTGTTAAGTCTTGTTTCAGTATTTTCTCAGATACATCAGGTCGGTGCATTAACTCCAACCTTGGACCGCCATGAAAACTCAAAAAATAGGATGAAAAGCCCTTTCTTTCATTAACATATTTGCTCCCAGAAGTAGCCCCGAAAAAATCCTCATAAAAATTTCGCATACGCTCAAGATCCCTTACCCAAATGGCCAAATGTTCTATCCTCATTGAATATCACGAAGTTTAAGTTGTAAACTAATATTTCCCTGCCACTCGTTTTCATCGATAGAAAATACCACATTAAAAGGTCTTCTACTGGTAACTTTTGAAAGTTTATCCCCCAAATTAAAACCGATTCCATCAATCTTATAACTATCCTCTTGGGTTACCGCAACCTTCAAATGGGCCCCATCCTGACCAACCGTTCTTGCATAACCCGTGTCGACCAGGTTTTCCGACATAAATACAGGAGCCATATTGCCGGGACCAAAAGGCGCAAACTGTTTCAAAATGCGCATGAGTTTAGGAGTGATCTCCTTTAATCCTATGATGGCATCCACCAAAATTTCCGGTGTCAATAAGGCAGGATCTATGCTATCCTTGACCACTCGCTCAAATTGTTCCTTAAAAGCCTCATATTGTTCCTCTAAAAGGGTAAGACCTGCAGCGTATTTATGCCCACCGAATTGCTCGATACAATCCGAACAGCTTTCCAAGGCATTATAAACATCGAAACCTTTAACCGATCGGGCAGAGGCAGCCAATTTATCGCCACTCTTGGTAAAGACCAACGTAGGTCTATAATAGGTTTCGGTCAATCGGGAAGCGACAATCCCGATAACTCCTTTATGCCAATGCTCTTGAAAGACCACTGATGTAAATCGGTCCTCCTCCTTGTTCTTTTGAATCTGAAGAATGGCTTCCTGGGTGATTTCCTGGTCCAATCCTTTTCTATCGGAATTATATTTTTCTATTTCCGATGCAAATTTGGTCGCCTTGGAAATATCCGTTTCGGTAAGGAGGTTTACGGCATGTTGGCCATGTTCCATCCGTCCGGCGGCATTGATTCTTGGAGCAATAATGAAAACCACATCAGTAATGGTAAGTGTAGGTTTTTTCACCTGTTGGATTATCGCTTTAAAACCAGGTCTCGGACTTTGATTGATAAGCTGTAGGCCATAATATGCCAATATTCGATTCTCTCCCGTTATCGGAACGATATCGGCACCAATGGCAGTAGCCACTAAATCAAGATAATATACCAGATCATCTATAGTTTCCCCTCGTCGGGAACCTAAGGCCTGTACAAGTTTAAATCCTACCCCGCAGCCACAAAGTTCATCATAAGGATAGGTACAGTCCTCTCTTTTGGGGTCTAATACAGCAACCGCAGGGGGTAAAACCGAATCCGGTCTGTGGTGGTCACAGATGATAAAATCGATTCCTTTTTTGGAGGCATATTCAACCTTTTCAATAGCCTTAATCCCACAATCCAAAGCAATGATCAAGCTAAACCCATTATCCTCGGCGAAGTCGATACCCTTATAGGAAACCCCATAACCCTCGTCGTATCTGTCAGGAATATAGGTGGCCACATTGGGATAATAGGAAAGTAGATAAGATGAGACAAGCGCCACGGCCGTAGTACCGTCCACATCATAATCCCCATAAATTAAAATATTCTCGTTTTCAGAAATTGCCTTTTCTATTCTTGAAACGGCCAAGTTCATATCCTTCATCAAGAAGGGATCGTGCAAATCCTCCAATTGCGGGCGAAAAAATTTTTTGGCTTCCTCAAACGTGGAAATTCCGCGCTGAAGCAATAAATGTGCGACAATATCATCCACCCCCAAAGCATCGGCCAAGGAGTCGATTTTAGATTGTTCGGGTTTTGGTTTTATTGTCCAGCGCATTGTTAAAACTCAAATATCAAATTAAAATACAAATACAAAAAAAGGTCTGTTGTTCACATTACACAGGACTGTTTACCCTTTGTTCTTGATTATCGTTGAGACGATTTTTATTAATTGTTCTAATTCGTCCAAAAGTTCGTTTCTTCTTTGAATATTTCCATAATCAATTTTAGATAATATTTTAAAATTGATTCTAGATTCCTTTAGTTCTTTTAAAGAGATGGCCGCCTTATTTTTAAAATCGTTTTTGGTTTGTGCTCCTTGCATTTCCCCGAAATTTAGGACTGCACTACCTGACGAACGTAAAAGTTGGTTGCCATAATACTGTCCGGTAAAGTCATTCGGGATGTCTTTACAAAAGATAGCTACGTTTGCCGCAAATATGACCAGCCTATCCTCTAAATCATACACTTTGGACATCTCCTTGAATTTGATTTTGGTATTTGCAGTTGTATTTTATTTCACGGAGTGAAATATAGTTTTAATATCCAATACAGCAAACCTCCGGAACATCTCCATCACTCCGCAATATTTTTCTACAGAAAGATCTACCGCGCGTTGTAATTTTTTCTCATCCAGATTGGGTCCATGAAAATGGTATTCAATTAGGACCTTGTCATAGTATTTGGGATGTTCGTCCGTAAGATTGGCGATGGTTTCGATGTGAAAATCCACTACCTCCAGTTTCATTTTTTTGATAAGTGCGGCAACATCCAAGCCTGAACACCCCGCCAATCCGGATAGCATAAGAGCTTTGGGTCTTACCCCACTACCGTCGCCACCGTCTTCCTTGGCGATATCTATCCGTATCGTTTGCCCTGAGGGATTATTGCTCTCAAAGGCCATATTTCCCAACCATTTGGTGGTGATGTGATTTGTTGTACCCATAATTTTTTGTTTCTTGTGGAATACAAAAATACCATAATTAACCTCCAAAAAATAGCCTATGGCGCTTGTAAATCCCTTAGACCCCAACCACGACCAGGAAACCAAAAAACTATCGGAGTTTTTTAATGAAACCTTGGGTTTTTGCCCTAATTCCGTATTGACCATGCAACATAGGCCTGCTATTTCAAAAGCATTCATCAATCTCAACAAAGCTGTCATGGCCAATGAGGGCAGGGTCACTTCGGCATTAAAAAGGATGATTGCCTGGGTAAGTAGTAATTCCACGGGATGCCGTTATTGCCAGGCACATGCCATACGAGCAGCAGAAAGATACGGGGCAGAGCAGGAACAACTGGACAATATATGGGAATACCGTACCCATCCCGCTTTCTCCGATGCAGAACGGGCCGCATTGGACTTTTCCTTACAGGCGTCCCAAGTACCTAATGCCGTGGATGCCGAAATAAAAGAACGTCTTTACAAATATTGGAATGAAGGCGAAATTGTGGAAATGCTAGGGGTGATTTCTCTATTTGGCTATCTCAACCGCTGGAACGACTCCATGGGAACTTCTATTGAGGAGGGTGCAGTGGAAAGTGCCGACCAATATTTGGGTAAACACGGTTGGGAGAAAGGGAAGCATGATGGGTCTAGGTATTAGATTTCATCTTTCAAAACAATTTCTATAATCAAAAATTATCTTTATAAAATATTGACTTACAGTTTTTTAAGCCGTAATAAATTACAATTATTCGGTTTTTTCGTTTATTTAAAAAAATAGATAGATGGAAGATTATTTGTTCTTATTTGCCTTTGGATATATTCTAAAAACAATAGGACTTAGTAAACTACTAAGACTAATATTTTTTAGAATAGCTTATCCTAAAGCGACCCTTAATCAGATAGAAAGTTTTGAAAAAAACACGTCATGGTTTCGTCAAATTATAGAACGGAAAAATTAAGGAATGAAAACTGAAATAGACATATTGCCCAAGTTCAGTGGTAAATACATATATAAATCCATTTGATTGATATTATTATGGACTGTCCTCCCTGTCATACTACTATTGATAGCAGTAATGGTATTGTTCTTTACAGATAGATTTTTGGAGATTTTACAACTTATGAATTCTTGACCCATCTTCAGGTTATGGATGTTTCCTCTTAGCCGTTTCAATTACCCATTCACCACAAAAGCCCTAAACAACCAAATGGTGAACATGCCCCAAAAGGTACCTGTGGCCATACTTAAAATGGCCAACACTATGGCATGGGGCATCCACTTGAGGTTATAGGCTGCCGTAACCGCCGGAGCCGTGGCAATACCGCCTACATTGGCCATACTGGCGATAGGCACCCAGGCCATGTTTACGTTCAACAATTTGGCCACCAAGACCATAAAAATAAAATGACCCAAAAGCCACACGCATAAAAACCCGAAAAAGGGAAGGTTAAAGCCCAACGTGGCTAGCTGTAATTTCAACCCCAAAACCGCCATCACCACAATAATTAAGATTCCGCCTGCCTTTAGGGCGAATCCAAAGTTCCATTTCGGTATAAAGTTACTCAACGCCAACCCTAAAAACGAAAGCAGCACCACTTTTACAATGAAGCTGTCAATAAGGTAATTGCTTACAACAACCATGATAAGTAGCACCAAGGCACACAGCCATGGTTTCCATTTGCTTCCCTTTTCCAAACGGATATCCTCTGGAAAGGCAACATCCGCTACCCGAAACCTCCTATTTAACCAATCACTTTTTTTAATGGTCTGAAACATGAGAATCGTCCAAACGTTCACCAAAATATTATCCATCACCAAAACGGTCAAAAAGATATTCTCTGGACATTCTACGATTTCCTTTAATACCAACTGACTGGTGCTTCCCCCAATCCAGCTACCAACAACGGGCGGTATGCCCATCCAATAACTTTTGGCCAAAAAGGTTTCTGAAATAAGTTCAGTATCTGAAAAAAGTATCATAAGAATTACCGGGAAAACAGCAATAAAAAAGGAGCCAGCCAGAAAAACCAATATTGGCTTATAGCCTATGGACTTCAACTGACCCAGGGATAAACTACTCATCACGGCGATGATGGCCAAGGGAATGAAATAATCCCTACTAAAGTCATGGATATCGGCCTGGGAATAGTCTACGTTGAAGGCATACGAAATAACGGCCGGGATAATGTAAGCAAGCAAAATGGCAGGAACCCAATCGAACAAGGATTTTATATGCCTATTTTCCCATCGGTCCAAAAAATAGACCGCAATCACGGTAAACCCAGAAATGAACCATGGCGCTAACATGGTCCCAATTTAAGGTATTTATAGGTTTATATATTGATATTCAAATACAACATCACCCTGTTTTTCACCTCCACTTTACCATTATTTAAATCTTGGGCAATAGGCAACATACCGGAAACTCCCAAGGCAAACCTATTGTAATTGGCCTCGAGCCCCAGTCGGCCAAAGTAAACGTCCCCGCCCGTATCGTTCACTATGAGGCCAAACTCCTTGTTCTTATCAAAATATTCCGCTCCAAGACCCAGTTGCGGGGTAAATGACCAAGTATCCGATAGGTAATAGGTCTTAAAACTATTGACGGCCAGGTTCCACTGATTCCCAAATAGATATGAAACACTATTTTCGGTTTTTATAGTATAGTTTACAAGTGCGGAAATCCCCCAATTTCTGTGGGTAAGCCCATAGTTAGCGGCTAAAATATAATCCAAGCTACCTGTTCCCAACTGAAAACTGGGATTGATGCTGCCTTCTAGGTTTTCTTCGTTAAAGCTACCTGTTGGAAGCTTCACTCCACCCCCCAACTGCAAAATATGTTTTGGTTTTATGGAAATGATGCTGTCCGGAGTAGGGGCTATAACTTGATAAAAGGCCAATAAGGTAGCATCCCCAATTCCCTTGATTTCTTGCTCGGTATTGTCCGTAAATCTTCTATTGTGGACATGGTAGGGAACCAAGGCATTGACCAAAAACCTATTCCTTATTGGAAATTTGCCCCAAACCTGAACGGTATTGAAGTTTTCGTTGATCCACGGTGAATTATCAAAAATTCCATCACGCGAACGATATTTTTGGCCAATATACCTAAGTCCTATAAAGTTGTTGTTCAATCCCGTTCCAAAACCCATGCTGCCGCCATTGCCGCCGCAGCCGCAAGTATCACAAAAATCCTCGAACATTGTGCCCGTCCAAATACAGGGTTCCGGAAGCGGCTTATCATCATTGGCATTTACAAATACAGTGGTTGCCAGGCACAAAATCAATAGTAGTCTCTTCTTCATAATCAATATTCTGAAAATCGTTTATCGTTGATAAAAGTGTCGTCTGTCAAGGTTTCCAAAAAAGCCAATAGTCCTTCCTTTTCGGTGTCGTCCAAAGGAATTCCAATTTTACCCTCAGACCTTAGACTATCGTCCAAAGTGGGGGAATCAATCATACCATTGGTGTAAAAATTCAACACCGATTCCAGACTGCCGAACCTACCGTCGTGCATATAGGGAGCGGTAAGGGAAACATTCCTGAGACTTGGCACCTTAAATTTATAATTGTCCGCTACGCCACCACTGACCTCTGCCCTTCCTATATCGTTTAACGACGGGTTCGGCGGTAGTCCGTTGTTCCTGAAACTTCCGTCCGTAAACAAATCGGTAGCATGGCAAGAAGCACATTTCGCTTTAAAGACATTTAGACCTAACACCTCTTTTTCGGTGAACTGTACATCATCTTCCCCTCTTACGTATTTATCATATTTGGAGTTTGAAGAAACCATCATGACCATAAATTGGGACAATGCCTTTAAAAAATTCTCAGTGTTTACCCCGCCTTCCTCAAAGGCCGCATTAAATGCCTTTTGATATGCTTCATCGGCCTGTATTTTACTTATAACGCTTGTCATGGTTTCTCCCATTTCTACCTCGTTGGTTATCGGTATGATAGGAAAAAGGTCCAAGTTGGATGTAGCACCGTCCCAAGTAAATTCCTTCATAAAGGCCATATTGGAAATCGATGGCGTATTTCTTGTTCCCGTTAAGTCATCTATTCCGTGGCTAAACTGGTGTCCATGGTGGGTAAAGGCAAAACGCTGTTCATGGCAAAAGCCGCAGGAAATAAATCCGTTAGCCGAAAGTTTGCCATCATAGAACAGTTTCTTTCCCAATTCAAAGCCGAATTTGGTTGGAGGATTGCTCTCGATATCATAGGCAATTTCAGGGAAGTTTTGGGGAACGGTGAACGCCAATGGTTCGTTTTCCTCAAAGCTGGAATATTCATCATCATTTGAGCAAGACATTAATACGCCCAGCATCAAAATGCTATATAAAAATTTCATGCTTACTTTTTTAGTGAAGAAAGTTGGGCTGCCGAAACAGCCCAATTCCATATTAGTGTGTGTCTCCTGAACCATTGTGAACATGATCCACCGTAAACATGCTGGCCGTATTTGCAGCTACTTTAGGGGATTTCTCTTCACTTACCATAATAATCGCCTGTTCGGATAGGGAAATTTTGTTGGTCCCGTCCAAAATTGCGTTTGCATCCGCAACCATGTGGATTATCGGGTTCATTTCGTCACTGACCAAAGCTTCAGTACCTAAGTTTAGGGTTACTTCCTTGTAATTGTCCAAACTGGAGCCATGGCTCCCCATATGTATCTTGAAATTTGTAGGTTCCGTCACCGTTGGTGAGGTAAAAGTGCCTTCAAAGTTTAAGAACTTATAGCCTGCCTGCCAAGACCACATCATGTTGGTCTCCTCGGCTTTGGCCAGGAATGTCCCTTGACCATCGGCACCTTGGAGGTATTTTTCTTGGTCCACACCTATCCCAAACGTTACGGAGACATATCTGCCGGCGGGTACATTGGTCAAAGAGATTTCGGTCTCTCCCGTTTCCTCGCTTGTAATAAAATAACTGTCGTCCTTGGGGTACGTAAATGTTTCCCCCATATCATTGGTCAAGGTGAAATTGCTTACAATGTAATTGAGTCTTGAAATAGTCAAAACTTCATTTTGTGAATTCGTATAGGAGGAAGTCCCTAACAACAGATCATCAGAACCAAAGCTGTTGTCGAATGTTAGTTTAACGGTTCCTTCTCCACTCAGCTCTTCCATATTATCGTCATCGTTACAAGCCATGAATAGGCATAATGAAAAAACTGCGGGTAAAAGTTTATATATAGTTTTCATACTAGTTTAAATAATGGGCATACACTATTCTTTTAGTGTTAGATACCCTTGTGAATTGAATATATTTATTGATTTCCCAAATCGTATAATCGATAGGGATAGATATACATAACATTACACATTCACTATTAAATGAAAATGTAAGTTGTAGTTAATTCTTATTTAAACTATAGTATTTGGTGGGTGGAAAATGGAAGCGTTGTGTTTACCTTGATAAAGGTTCTTCCAGGAAAGAATAGTTTTTTTGGAATTTATATTTGTAACGAAGCCGTACTCAAGAATATCAACGAAACCGATTGGATACTCCCTTAAGTCTACCGAAGGAACATCTTGGTGTTGTTTTTCCTTCTGCTGTTCCTTGATCATTTTGGCCAAGTAACATTTTCCGTCACAATTGAGCATAGGTTTATCCTTGTTTATACAAAGGACCTCAGCTATATAATCTTGATTGTAGAGATATTCCAATACAGGCATTACAGGTTTTACCATAGCCATAAGGTATAGGAAGGTAAAAAGTAATGATAGGTTTTTTCTCATTTCCAAAATTCGCCGCTAAGATATGTACCTTCATGAAGTTATCATAAATTATAAGTACAATTAACTATTTTAAAAGGGTGGGCCTTAAGGTCTAAGTAGAAGTTTATTTCTTACCTCCTACCACAATAACAATTTCTCCTTTGGGAGGTTTTTCAGAATAATGCCTTAAAACTTCCTCGGCAGTTCCTCGTACTGTTTCTTCATACATTTTGGTAAGTTCCCTGGATACGGAAACCGGCCTATCCACTCCAAAATACTCCACAAAATTGGCCAATGTCTTTAGCAGTTTGTGTGGGGATTCATAAAAAATCATAGTTCTAGGTTCCTCTGCCAAAAAGGTCAATCTGGTTTGCCTTCCTTTTTTGACCGGTAAAAAACCCTCAAAAACAAACTTGTCATTGGGCAGGCCACTATTCACCAAAGCGGGTACAAATGCGGTGGCACCGGGAAGGCATTCAACTTCAACCCCTGCTTCCACACAGGCACGGGTCAACAAGAACCCGGGGTCTGAAATTGCAGGAGTGCCGGCATCGGAAATCAATGCGATGGACTCATCGCCCTGTAATCGGTTAACGATCGCTGTCACCGTTTTGTGTTCATTGTGCATGTGGTGACTCTGCATAGGAGTAGAAACCCCAAGATGTTGTAAAAGCTTTCCACTGGTACGTGTATCCTCAGCCAATATTAAATCGACCTCCTTGAGCAGACGAATGGCCCTTAACGTAATATCCTCCAAGTTGCCAATGGGAGTTGGCACAATGTAAAGTTTCCCCATAGACCCAAAATTAAAGACCCAACACCAAGTGTTGGGCCCTTTCAATAAATATTTTCAGTATTTAAGAAAATCTACGTTCCAACAGTTCCATGAAACGCATTTCATACTCTTCCTTTCCTTCCCAGTTATTATAATCGGGTTTTACCATATTCTTTATGAAGGAAACCGATCGTTCATGAGTATCAATTGTACTCAATTGGGATAAAACTCTATTATAATCCTCGGCACTTCCGTTGAACAAATGTTTTATAAACCCTAACTTGTTGTTTAAATCTACCTTTAATTCTTTTGTTACAAGTCTATCGTTAAGTGATTTAGGAGTTTCAGGTTTTTTAACGCCGATTGGAGGCATGAACAAATCCTTGTCATTTTTCATTAATTCAGGATTGGACATAAATTCTGTAAGAACCTCTTCCAAATTATCTGAATTGGGCATTTCCGAAACCATATCCTTTATGGTATCCATTCCTGGAGTCATGATATCCTCCTCATGTGGATTACTTTCCGGAACCGATGTATTGGCACTCATTACGGCCTTGGCCATCTTTTCGAATTTTTCCGCAATCACGTTTTTGGAAACATCCACCTGAATGTCGTTCAACTCCTCATCTATAAACTTGAGCACCGCGATTTTTTCATATAACTTTTTAGCAGCCTCGTACAGGTCCGTAATGTCATTAATCTCTCTGGAAGTAATGATATCCGTAGACATTTTTATTAATTCCGCCTTTAGTTTTTCCTTCATAACATCAAATTAGTTTATTCTGCTCTAATTCCGCACCTTTTTTTAATAACTTTAAGATTCTATGGATAAGAACGGAAAAACCTATTATTTTCGTTTAAAAATACAAAATGTTTCTCGAAAATACCGTTAACCACAAGGAACAGTTCGGCTGGATCGAAGTCATAGCCGGCTCCATGTTTTCGGGAAAAACCGAGGAATTGATACGTAGATTGAAAAGGGCCCAGTTCGCCAAGCTCAAGGT
>JAUIGC010000315.1 GCA_030429835.1 Bacteroidia bacterium | reverse complement strand
TTTATCTACCAAAAGATAAAGCGGACAGATTGGTTTCGGTTCAATACAAAGACGGGAACAAATGGAAAAATTTTAGCACCCCCGTTTTTGATATAGACTACCCCAATAGCGGAGGAACGTTCTTCTCGGGCGGTGCTGGTTTGTCCAGTACAGCAAGGGATTACGCCACTTTTCTCCAAATGTATTTAAATGGTGGAGAGTTAAATGGGAAACGACTTTTGAGCAGAACTACCGTTTATAGCATTTTAAGCAATCAAATTGGCACTATTTGGGATGGAGGAAAGGATTACGGCCTTGCTTTTGAAATTGTAAATGAAAAAGGCGCCATGTCCGGTGGTGAAGGTAGCGAAGGTACATTTAGTTGGGGAGGCTATTTTAATACCCAATATTTCGCGGATCCCCAAGAAAACATAATAGGCATCATCATGAAACAGACCCAGGGCCCTGTAAATGATGATACTGGTTGGAAATTTAGACAAATGGTGTTTGCTTCTATCGACGATTAAAATATTAGGACCACTTACGCGTTAACCCAATGGTCAATTAATCATAAATAGATAAAATCCCCCATAATTCTAAAAATTAAACAACAAAATCATGAAAAAACAATTCGTATCCGTTTTATTATTGTTAGCTACCCTAAGTGTATCCGCACAACGTTTAAAAGTAAATGAGGGAGATTTTAAAAACCTAAAAGGAATAAATACCTATAGCGTAGTCTTTGATTATACCGATGTGCAAATTCCGAAATTTGAAAACGAGGAAGCCTTCTTGAAGGACAAAATGGACAAACGCGAGGAAAAAAAGGCAGGAGACGGTGAACGGTTCAAAAACGAGTGGTTCAATGACCGCCCAGACAGGTACCATCCTAAATTTATAGAATCCTTTAATAAACGTTTTGAAAATGGCGAACTATCCGTAACCGAAGATGCGGCCGACTATACCATGGAAATACATACCACTAAAATATATCCAGGATACAATGTTGGGATTGTACGGCACAACGCCGAAATTGACGCTACTTTTACCATATACAAAACAGGTGAAAGGGACAATGTGCTTTTCTCTGGCAGTTACCAAGACGTACAAGGAAATGGTGCCATGGGTTATGATTACAACTCTGGATATAGAATTTCGGAGTGTTATGCCAAGTTGGCCAAAAACATAGCAAAGGAATTTGACAAAAAAGTTTTGTAGAACTAACCTTATTTATAAGAAAAAGCCGGTCTAAAGACCGGCTTTTTCTTTTTCCATATCGGTAATGTGGGCTACCGTTCTTACCAACCTATGGTGGTTTTTTACAAATGGATTGGTTTTGTCCCAGACATAACCTGCCAAAACGGAACATATTTGTTCCTTGATCACTGGGTTTTCAGAATCGGTAAAAAATATTTTCTGGAGATTCCCCGTGTACCACTCCTTAACATAGGTTGAAAATACATGGACGCCTTCCAGCATGTATTGGGAATATTCATTTTCCCAATCTACTTCACCCCCTCTAAGTTCCTTGGCGATAAGCTTTGCTGATAAGTGTGCCGACTCCGTTGCAAAGGTCACCCCAGAAGAAAAAACCGGATCTAAAAATTCTGCACTATTACCTGTAAGTACATAACCAGGGCCATATAACTGTTTTACGGATTTGGCGATATTTTTAATCATTTTAGGTTCAAACTCGTAGGGCAGGTCTTCAAACCTATCCTGATAGTGTGAACTCAATTTCATCATTTGTCGAAGTCTTTCTTCCGTAGTCCCCACAAAGGATTCCAAATAATCGGTCGGTCCTACATACCCTATACTGGTATACCCATTGGAAAATGGAATTACCCATAGCCAGGTTTCTCGGCTTACGATATCAAAAGTAATCCGATGCCCTTCCCATCCTTCTGGTCTTCTAACATCCTTTACATGGGTAAAAATGGAGGAATGTTTGGGTATTTCCGACGGTTTTTCCAAATCTAGCAGTCGGGGCAACACCCTTCCAAAACCACTGGAGTCAATAATAAACTTGGCCTCGATTGTAGAAGAATTGCCCTCTTTATCCAAAACCGTTGTAATCGAGCTATTCTCCTTTAACTCAACGGCAGAGACCTCCCTTTCAAATTCAATATCCACGCCACGTTTCAATAGTTCATCAGTTAAGGTCTTATCGAATTCCGCTCTGGGAACCTGCCATGTCCAGTCCCATCCCTTGGTATGTTTTTTACTAAAATCAAACTCACAGACTTTGGGCCCCTGTAAAAATCGGGCACCGGTCTTTACTTCAAAACC
>JAUIGC010000084.1 GCA_030429835.1 Bacteroidia bacterium | reverse complement strand
GTAAACCAGACCAATGGATATTTGAAGATATCGGTTTTTAATGTTTTGCAAGTTCATTTGGTTTTGTTTTTACATGAATCTAGTTAAAGGTATCTTGTAGTTCAGGCGAGATTCTCACCTTATTGTTCGAAAATCTATAGGTAACCCCTAGGTTTATAACATAATCGGAAAAGGCTGCATCACCGTTTCTTGGAGTGCCTGTTAGTTCTTCGGTTTGCAAGTCTGTAATACTCTGGGGTCTTTCCCTCCGTATTGCAAAGGGTACATTCAAGTTTATGGAGAAATTACTTTTCATAAAACTTAATCCTGGATCAATGGATAGCACATTTCCTGGTCTTCTAAAACCTTCATTACCGCCAATTAAGTCCTTCACTGGTACACAATCAAATCTTGCACCAAGTGATGACGAAAAGGATGGAGAAATTGTATAGCTGAGTCCTCCCCTTAAAGAGTACTGATCAGGAACCGCCATAATCGCCTCATTTTCCAATATTGGACTCAAAGTTTCCCTGAATGTTCTAACTCCGTTTGTTTCTCTTGGGTTTATTAGATAGAAACCACTGGCATATCCAAAAAAGTCCGTGGCAATTTTTTGATAGAATTGAAAATCCAAGGTCACACCGAAACCTCCATCTCCAGGTTGAATGGACTGGTCAACAGGTCGTGTCTGTGGTTCTCCATTGGGGCCAACATTATAAAAAATATCGGAAGCGTTATAGCTTCCAGTAGGAAGCTTAACACCTAGTCCTAGAGCCAAATTGCCATTAGGGGATTTCTCTATATCGAAAAGCCAATACCCAAAACCAAATCGTATATCGGCCAACCCTCTTGAGAAGGTCACATGTCTCTCATTCCGGCCATGTTCATATAGGGAAGATCGGGTGTTTATTACGGTAGGAATGGTAATACTTGTATAAACTCTTTTACTAATTCCATAGGTGGCGAAAAAATCCCAGGCATGGGAGTGGTTAATCACTTCGGTATTATTTGCCAAACGGTCGGGCTCCTCCTCTGTACCCCTAAAATGTCTAAAAGATTTGAAGTATCTATAGTTTACACCAATTTGAAGGTCACCTGTCCCCAATAAATTATTTTCCAGGCTGCTGCCCACACAGGAAGAAAAGTGACGTATTGCTACGCATCCTTGTCCTCTGACTAGGTTCGTTGAAAGTAAGATTAGAGCGGATATTAAAAAGTAGAGGTTTTTAAGCATAGGATATTTTTTAGTTGATTGGTGTGATTTAAATCTTGAGAAAAAAGCCAATTCTCCGCTACAAAGAATTGGCTTTAAAACAATATGTTTTGATTAACTTAACTCAACTCAAGATTAATTCATTAACATTGGCAAACATACAGGGTTTTAATCCTGACTTAGATTAAGTGTAGCGTAAAGAGGCTTAATAAAAAGTTAATGGACTTAATGGAATATTAAAATTCATTAATGAAACAGGTTAATTAGGTTATTTAGTAGCTGTTTTGAAAAAGAGATATATCTATATAGGGTTGTTTTTGGTCTCCATCGTTGGTTTGGCCATCGTGCAATATCAGTATCTCCGTGTTGGGCTTAATTTGGCGAAAGTACAATTTGGAACTAGGATAGATCGGGTAGCGGATGTGGTAAAGGAAGGTTTAAGGGAGCATAATAGGCTTACTTATTTAATAGGTAGTGCAATGGAACGTGATACGTCTTTTTTTAGAGTTTCCGTTGATAGCCTGGAAAATGTTTCCAATATGTTTTTAGAGGATTTTATACGGGAACAATTAATGCATCAGGAAATTGAATCCGATTTTTCATATACCCTTTTTTCGAAGGATAGCATTTTTATTTTAAACTCATCAAACAAACTCGAATTAATTGAAGATACCGAGTCCTATCCGATTGATTTGGAAGGTTATCTGCCGGATTTATTGAGCAAGCCCATGGTTCTGGAGCTTCATTTTGAAAACCTTCATAATTACTTTTTGGGAAAATTAAATGGACTAACCTTTCCCAGTATTTTGTTCCTTATTGGTATTTGTGTTACCATTATTTGGGTACTAAGGACCTATTATTGGCAGAGTAGGGTTATTACAACCACCAATGAGTTCATCAATAACCTTACCCATGAATTAAAGACCCCTGTATTTTCGATAGGATTGGCCACCAAAATATTGGATGAGACCGCCTCCGAAAAACAGAAACCCGTATTGGGAATTATCAGGCAACAGGTCAACCGTTTGTCAAATCATATTGAAAAAGTATTGGAATTGGCGAGCTTGGAATCGGGTAAAAGTGTCATTACCTTAACCAAGGTAGACTTTAAACCATACTTAGCAGCTCTATGTTCTGAATTTGATACCTTGGTTACCATCGAAAAAGGCACTTTTCAATTTGAACTAGAGGGTGATGAATATTTGATCAATGCAGAAGTTTTTCATTTGGAAAACGCAATCAATAATATTTTGGACAACGCGAAGAAATACTCAAGTGATCCAAAAATAAAATTAAAAGCATATAAGGATAATTCTTCTCTTTATATAGAAGTAACCGATAACGGTATAGGAATTTCAAAAGATAATAAACAAAGGGTCTTTAGAAAATTTTATAGAGTGGAAAATGGGGATTTGCATAATGTAAAAGGATATGGTCTTGGACTAAGTTATGTACAAAAAGTAATCAAAAAACATGGGGGTAAGGTGGGTATTGAGAGTGAGGAGACGAAGGGTACAAAAGTTGTTTTAACAATTCCAATATTGAAAGAATGGAAGTAAAAAAAAGAATATTATTGGTTGAGGATGATGAGGCCGTTGGTTATTTGTTGTCAGAGTATTTAAGAATGAAAGGCTTTGAGGTATCATGGGCAAGGCATGGTAAGGAAGCCTTGGTGAAACTAGATCAAGCCAATTATGATTTGGCCATATTGGATGTAATGATGCCAGAGATGGACGGATTTACATTGGCAGAAAAAATGAATCAAGATTATTCTAATCTGCCTTTTATTTTTTTAACGGCAAAATCTTTAAAGGTAGATGTACTAAAGGGTTTTTATTTGGGTGCTGTGGATTATCTAAAAAAACCGATTGATGAGGAGGAATTGGTCATAAGGATAGAGAATCTCCTATCAAGAATGGATGCCTCGGTCAGTAAAAAAATAGAGGTGGATACATACACCATTGGCAAGTATCATTTTAATTCCTTAAATCAAGAATTGCTCGTTGATGACCAAAAAATTAATCTCACCGTTAAGGAAAGCGAAATACTGAAATATTTGGTGGATAAAAAGAACCAATTGTGCCCACACAAGGATATCTTAATTAAGATTTGGGGTAAAAATGATTATTTCAATAAGAAAAGTTTAAACGTTTTTATTACCCGGCTTAGAAAATTCCTTGAAAGGGATTCTCGTATTAAAATTGAAAATGTTCATAGTAAAGGCTATATCCTAAGATTTGAACCTTAAAAAAATAACAATATTGGACTTTAAGTAGGACTTTGTATCTTTTAAGTTGAAATTTAAAAATTTTGGAAACCTACGCGACCGCCTTACTCTATGCCATACCATTTTTTATACTCTTGTTGATTATAGAAATGGCCTATGGCCACTTTGTAAAGGACCAAAAGTATACGGTTTTGGATACCGTATCCAGTATTAGTTCTGGACTTACCAATATTATAAAGGACTCCCTGGGTATTGTATTGGTGCTCATATCCTACCCATTTTTATTGGAACATTTGGCAATTACAAGTATAGAGCCTACTTGGCTAACTTGGGTCATTGGTTTTATAGCCATTGATTTTGCGGGCTATTGGAACCACAGGTTGAGCCACAAAGTCAATTTTTTTTGGAATCAGCACGTTATTCACCATAGCAGCGAAAAATTCAATCTTGCCTGTGCATTAAGGCAGTCCATATCCAATTTATTGGGTTATTTCCCCTTTCTTTTGCTACCTGCGGCTCTCTTAGGCATACCAAATAAAATTATTGCCATACTAGCTCCTATTCAGTTATTTGCCCAATTTTGGTACCATACACAGCATATAGGAAAAATGGGTTGGCTGGAATATATTATTGTGACACCATCGCAGCATAGGGTTCACCATGCCATAAATCCGGAGTATATCGATAAGAATCTGGGACAAGTTTTCAGTATTTGGGACCGTATGTTCGGAACTTTTCAGGAGGAATTACCAGATGTTCCACCACAATATGGAATTCTAAAGCCTGCTAGAACTTGGAATCCTATCCGCATTAATTTTCAGCATCTATGGAGATTGTTCTTGGATGCTTGGCGAACAAAGCACATTTGGGATAAAATTAGAATTTGGTTTATGCCTACCGGGTGGAGGCCCAATGATGTTAGGGATAAGTATCCTGTGGAAATTATCACGGATGTATATGGTTTTGAAAGATACCGTACCCCTACATCGAAAGCTTTTAATGGGTATTTAATTTTTCAACTTATTATGTCCCTAATTTTGTTGTTGTTCATGTTTGGTAATTTTGGAAATCTTACCACAGGAGAATTGATATTGTATGGAGCCTTCGTATTTGTTGGTGTTTATGGGTACACCTCCCTAATGGATGGTGATCCGTTTGCTCTATGGATTGAAGTTTTAAGGGGTATTCTAGGGTGTATGTTTATTCTTTCAACGGGTGATTGGTTTGGAATGAATACTTATTTCCCCGTTGGTAAAACCTTGATTTTATTCTATTTTTTAACCACCGTGGTTGGAGGTATCTATTTCTCAAGTTCATTAAAAAAGAAAAGCATATTATTATGATCAGACCTTATATTTTGGCGGAAACCAATTGGAATCACCTGAAAGATGAGAATATTGAGTTGGCCATCCTGCCTTGGGGTGCAACCGAAGCCCATAATTACCATCTTCCATATGCAACGGATAATTACCAGGCCGAAGCCATTGTTGCAGAATCGGCAAAGATGGCTTGGGAACTTGGAAATAAGGTGATTGTTCTACCTACAATTCCATTTGGGGTCAATACGGGTCAAAAAGATATCTATTTGGACATCAACCTGAATCCTAGTACTCAATTTGCCATTTTAAAAGATATCATTACGGTTTTGAACGAACAGGGTATTTATAAGTTGTTAATATTCAATGGACACGGAGGAAATGATTTTAAGCCTCTTGTAAGGGAATTGGGGCTATTGTTTCCTAAAATGTTCATTTGTTTTTGTTTTTTTCCACAGATGATGGACAAGTATGAATATTTTGATCATGAGGGAGATCATGCCGATGAAATGGAAACGAGTTTAATGCTTTATATTCGACCTGATTTGGTGTTACCCAAGGAAAAATGGGGGAAAGGTGACCACAAGAAGTTTAAGATAAAGGCCTTTTCTGAAGGTGGGGTCTGGGCAGAAAGGGAATGGTCCAAAATTAGTACAGATACGGGTACTGGAAATCCTGAAATGGCTACTAAGGAAAAAGGCGAGCGGTTTTTTAAGGATCTAAGCTCAAAAGTGGGTCAGTTATTTATAGACCTTTGCCATGCAGATTTGGATAATCTTTATGAATGAAGGGGAAAACTAGCTTTTTAACTCAAGATTGACCAATTTTATGTAGGCTTTCATGGCCTCGTCAATACTAATGTTCTGCGCCTGTATGAGGGCATTTGCCTTGAAAGCGTTTATCAATGGGGTTTTGCTTCCTGGATTGGTATAGTTCTTATTGGCAACCCTGTAATAGGCATAAAGTTTGAGTAAAATATCGGCAGGGATGGGTGATTCATAGGTATTCACGAATTCAACCGCTGCCTCAAAATCAGTACGTAGATTCTTCTTGCTCATTAGGATTCACATATGTGGCGATACAGGTTACGGCTCCTTTTACTTTTTGGTTTAAGGTAACGTTAATTTGGGAATTTAGTGGTAGGAACAGGTCCACCCTTGAACCGAACTTGATAAATCCAGAATCATCACCTTGTTGTACACTCTCGCCAACCTCTGCGTAATTTACGATTCTACGGGCCATGGCGCCGGCAATCTGCCTAAATAAAACATCTCCAAATTTTGGCGTTCCAATGACCACTGTTGTTCTCTCGTTTTCCTCACTGGATTTTGGATGCCAAGCTACTAAGTATTTCCCTGGATGATATTTTGAATATTTAACTTTTCCGCTGGCCGGATATCTTGTAACATGAACATTTATGGGGGACATAAAGATGGATACCTGCTTCCTTTTGTCCTTGAAATATTCGGTTTCCTCAACTTCTTCAATCACCACGACCTTTCCATCAACAGGAGCCAATATTTCGTTGAATGTTTTGTTTGTTCTTCTTTTAGGGTTTCTAAAAAATTGAAGGATAAGAACGAGTAAAACCAAAGCCGTAATTTGGATGGCTAGTTTTACCCATGAAGTGTTAATGAAGAAATGTGCCAATAAAATTGCAATTCCCGTAATAAAAAAGGTTGCCAATATTATTTTCTGACCCTCTCTATGAAACATAGGTGAAAATATTTAATGTTAAGTATGCAAAAGGTGCGGCGAAAACTAAGCTATCCAAACGATCTAACATACCGCCATGTCCCGGGAGTAAGGCTCCACTGTCCTTAACACCTGCCGCTCTTTTTAGTTTGGACTCAATCAAGTCTCCCAAGCTACCGGTTACCACTATGACACTTGCAAGAACCATCCATTGAACGGGTCCAATGATTTGTTCCTGTGTACCCATGATATAGGCTGCACAAAGGGCAAAGATATAACCTCCAATAGTTCCTTCAACAGTTTTTTTTGGTGAAACCGCAGGGAATAATTTGGTTCTACCCATTGTTTTTCCAACAATGTAGGCGAAGGAATCGTTGACCCATATGAGTATGAAGATGCCCATTATTAAAAGTTTGGCAAAAGCATCATTCTTGTAAGGTATCATAGTTAGGAATATACATCCTCCTCCAATGTAAAATAATCCGATAAGGAATTTATATAAAACGGAAAAAGTTCTTTGTTTTTTGGAAAAAAGATAGAACAATAAGTATATATCAATAAATATGGTAATAACCATCAATATATTTACTAAAATTTGATCGTGAATCAGATAAATATAGGCCCACCATAGGCCTAGATATGCCAAAAAAATGTAATATCCCTTAAGGTTTACAAGGCGTTTATACTCATACAGACATGCAAGGCCAAATATCATAAAAAGAAAATCGAAAGCATCTGAACTGAGAAAAACAGCGGATAATAAAAGTATAATATAAACCGCTCCAGTAAGTGACCTTCTTAAAACCTCTTTCATACTATAAATCTTCCAACAATAAAAGATAAAGATTTTTAGTACTACTTCCGTATGTTAAGAAATCATCGGAGTTTTCCTCTGTAGCTTTAAAGTGTTTTAGGGTTGTAATGTTGGCCGGAATTGAAGGGCCATATTTCTTTTTTATGGCTTTAAGTCCTTCCCCTATGGATTCCACCAATTGACTGGTTGTTGCATACACGATAACATTACTGGGAAGTTCATTTATCTTTTTTTCCAATAGTTGGTTAGAACATACTAGAATACTGCCGTTTTGGGCAATCAAATGTTCACAGGTGGTAAAAAATACTTCACTTTCCTTTATTCTTTCCGTAAAGGAGAGATTCTCTTTGGAGAATTTTTTAACCAATTGCGGATTCATGGCAAAAAAAGGATGGTCTTCCCAACCATTTTCCTCCGTAATACTGTGAATGGCTTTAATTACCTCTTGGTCTGATATGCAATAGATAAATTTGCCCCCGTTCTTTTTGAAGTGTATTGTAAATTTTTCGTCTACTGGGAGTGACAAATCTGGCATATGCTCACCACGTGTTTCCGCAGTTTCCTTGGAAATTTTCTTTTTTCCTCCACCAAATAATATATCTAAAAGCCCCATTTAAATGATTAATCTACCAATCCAGTTTTTTAAAATGCCGAAATAATTACATAATTAACTATTTTCAGCTATTTTTTCGTCCTCTTCAGCATCTTTTTTGGATTTGGAGGCTTCTTGTTTTTTCTCTTCCTCTTCTAAAATATCCTTGTCAAAAGACCTTTTTCCAAAGATTTTCTCCAAATCCTCTTTAAATATAACCTCTTTTTCCAACAGTCTTTTAGCCAATGTTGTAAGCTTGTCTTTATTTTCCGTTAAAACCTTGATGGCACGTTGATATTGCTCTTCAATGATTTTAGAAATTTCCTCATCTATTTTTCTGGCAGTTTCTTCACTATAAGGTTTTGAAAAGCCATAGGATTCCTGTCCAGAAGAATCATAATAAGTTAGGTTTCCTATAGTATCGTTTAATCCATAGATGGTTACCATGGCCTTGGCCTGTTTTGTAACCTTTTCCAAATCGCTCAAAGCACCTGTAGAAATTTTGTCGAAAATTACTTTTTCGGCAGCCCTACCACCCATTGTGGCGCACATTTCGTCCAACATTTGATCTGGCCTTACTATAAGCCTTTCTTCTGGTAAATACCAAGCTGCACCAAGTGATTGTCCTCTTGGTACTATTGTGACCTTGACCAAAGGAGCTGCATGTTCCAACATCCAGCTAACGGTTGCATGGCCAGCTTCGTGATATGCAATAGTTTCCTTTTCGCCCGGAGTAATTATTTTATTTTTCTTCTCTAGACCACCAACAATTCTGTCCACAGCATCAAGAAAATCTTGCTTATTGACCGCTTTTTGTTCCTTTCTTGCTGCAATTAATGCGGCCTCGTTACAGACATTGGCAATGTCTGCACCTGAAAAACCTGGTGTCTGTCTGGCAAGAAAATCCAAGTCCAAAGTTTCTGCGGTTTTTATGGGTCTTAAGTGAACTTCAAAAATTTCTTTTCTTTCCCTGATATCAGGAAGGTCCACATAAATTTGTCTGTCAAATCTACCGGCACGCATTAAAGCTTTGTCCAAGACATCCGCACGGTTGGTGGCCGCCAGAACGATTACGTTGGTGTTGGTGCCAAAACCGTCCATTTCCGTTAATAGTTGGTTTAGGGTGTTTTCCCGTTCATCATTCGAACCGGTAAAGTTGTTCTTTCCTCTTGCCCTACCAATGGCATCTATTTCATCAATAAAAATGATAGCCGGAGACTTATCCTTAGCCTGCTTGAATAAATCCCTAACTCTGGATGCACCTACTCCCACAAACATTTCAACAAAATCAGAACCTGAAAGGGAAAAGAAAGGAACTTTTGCCTCACCGGCCACAGCCTTGGCCAAAAGTGTTTTACCCGTTCCTGGAGGGCCTACCAATAGCGCTCCTTTAGGTATTTTACCCCCTAGGGAAGTATATTTATCCGGATTTCTTAAAAATTCTACGATTTCCTCAACCTCTTCTTTGGCACCTTCCAAACCGGCTACGTCCTTGAAAGAAGTTCTGGTGTCGGTTTTTTCATCAAAAAGCTTTGCTTTGGATTTGCCAATGTTGAAGATTTGGCCTCCTGCGCCGCCTCCACCTCCGCCAGACATTCTTCGCATTAGATATATCCAAATACCAATGATTAGGACAAAGGGCAGTAATGAAATTAGAAAGTCCAGTATAGCGGTTGACTCTTTCCCGAATTCTATAATGGTATCCAGGTTGTTGTCCTTTTTTATTTCTGTAATCTCATTTTGAAAGATTTGTAGATCTCCGTAATCTAAAGTATACTGGGGAACGTTACCGGAAGTGGGCAAAAAGGACTTTTCAGCCACATCCTTATGGACTTCCTTTTTCATGGCCTCATCGGTAAGAAACACTTTTGCCTGATTGGTGTTGGTGATGATCAAAATTTTCTTAACATCCCCGTTTCTTAAATATTCCTGTAATTCAGATGTAGTAGTTTTTTTGGTGCTTGCCAAATCGTCACTACTAAACAGCTGAAAGCCAATAAGTAATACCGCTACCAATCCATAAATCCACCAAGAACTGAATTTTGGTTTTTTGGGACTCGTACTATTCTCTTTTGCCATTCTTTATTTTTAATTATTAACGCTACTTTCTATGGTGGTAAACTTTGCGTCTCCCCAAAGACCTTCAATATCGTAAAATTCCCTGATGTGCTTTTGGAAAACATGGACGACTATATTTACATAGTCCATTAAAACCCATTCGGCATTTTCTGTTCCTTCAACATGCCAAGGTTTGTCCTTGCTGGCCTTGCTGACTGTTTTTTGTATTGAACTTACAATTGCATTTACATGCGTATTGGAAGTACCATTACATATTATAAAGTAGTCGCAAACGGTATTTTCAATCTCCCTTAGGTCGAGTAAATTTATGTTGTGTCCTTTTACTTCTTCTATTCCCTGTAAAATCAATGCAATTAACTCATCTGCACTAGTTTTCCTTTTCTGCATTCAAAAGTTTTAATTTCTACAAAGTTATTGTTTTTTTGCTCTTTTAAGCCTAGTTTTTAACAATTGATTAAAGATTGGCCCAAAGCATCTATTCATGGATATAATCAAACTTGATGCCACTGAGTCCACCAACAGTTATTTAAAGGAGTTGGTTAAAAAAAATATAGTAGGGGATTATACCGTTGTTGTAGCCAAAAATCAAACAAAGGGTAGGGGCCAGATGGACGGTACATGGCAATCAGAACCGGGTAAGAATCTAACATTCAGTGTCTTAAAGAAAATGGATGGATTTAGCCTGGATAAACACTTTATCTTGAACATGTCTGTCTCATTGGCGATATATAATTCTTTGGAGGCCCTACAAGTTCCAAGAATTAAGATAAAATGGCCAAACGACATTATGTCAGGTTCTTATAAAATTTGTGGAATACTAATTGAAAACATTGCTTCTGGGTCAGCGTTGAGAGCGGCAATAATAGGTATAGGACTAAACGTAAACCAGGTGTATTTTCCGGGCAATCCAAAAGCGTCTTCCTTAAAAAATCAAGCACAAAGGGAGTTTGATTTGGATGAGCTTCTTTTCGTTCTATTACAAAATTTAAAGTCTGGTCTTACCAATCTTGAAATTGGTAATTCACAAGCGATTTATAAGGAATATCAATCCAATTTGTTTAGAAATGAGGTTGCCAGTACGTTCCAAACTACGAATGGAGTGACCTTCAATGGCATTATTCTTGGTGTTAGCAAAGAAGGTAAGTTATTGGTTAAACTTGAAAATGATACCCTGCGGCAATTTGATGTCAAGGAATTAAAATTATTGTTTTAAATTTTTCCTAAGTTGGAGGCAAGGGTGTTCATGAAATTGGTTATAGGCGATTTAATCATCATGGCCATCATGGCATTGAATTCCCCGGAAAAAAGAAGGGTCACTTCAGATTTATTTTCTTGAAGTTCGGTGATATCCGCCGTTAACGTAAATGGAAGCTTATCACTGGCTGCACCTAAAACCAATTTGGAATGGGGAAACTGTTCTTTTTTTTCAAGCACAATTTCCGGCATACCTTTGAGGGAAAATAAAAATCTATTTTCATTTAACACCTCGAATTTATCGATATTCTCTGGCATCAACTTTTCAAAGTTCGATAGATCGTTCAAAAAATTAAATGTGTCCTCTGCGCCTTTGGCGACTATTGTTTTGGGTGTTTCTATAAACATATTCTATTGTTGTAACCATTTAGAAGGATTCTTTCGCCAATCCATTAAGGTATTGAGTTGTTCCTGCTGTATATAATGGGTTTCCGATGCCTGTTCAATTAAATAATCGTAATTGCTCAAGGTATGAAGTTCTACATTTTTTTCTTTAAAATTGATATCGGCCGTATCAAATCCATAGGTGAAAATAGCCAACATTCCCTTGATGTTTGCCTGATTCGCTTTAAGTGCATCCACCGCATTTAAACTACTTTTGCCGGTACTTATTAAGTCTTCGATAACCACAACCATCTGGTGCGGTTCCAGATATCCTTCAATCTGATTTTGCCTACCGTGGGATTTTGGTTCCGGTCTTACATAAACAAAGGGTAGTCCCAAGGCATCCGCTACTAACGCACCCATTCCAATGGCACCTGTGGCCACTCCTGCAATCACATCTGGAAGGCCATAAATGGATTCCACTTGTTTTGCCATTTCGTGTTTTATAAAGTTCCGAATGGAAGGATAGGAAAGTAATATTCTGTTATCGCAATAAATGGGGGATTTCCAACCTGAGGCCCATGTAAAAGGATTTTCGGGTTTCAATTTTATTGCATTAATTTGTAGCAAAAGCTCAGCTGTTTTTTTAGCCGTGTTTATGTTTAAAACCATGTAGCAAATGTATAAAGTTTTTGTTAATGAACTGCCCCTGATTTTAACAAATAAACTCTCCGAAACAGCCGA
>JAUIGC010000083.1 GCA_030429835.1 Bacteroidia bacterium | reverse complement strand
GTTGATTGAAATGGGCCTCCTTGGCCATTGGGGTTTTAAGCAAGGCCTCCTTCATGTGTCTGATTTGCTCACCGTATTCTCCCATTTTTTCACCCGCGTTGGATATTTGCCTGGAAAGCTCCGCGGTCCGATTCTGAAAAAGTTGGATATCATTGTAATCTACGCTTTCCTTCTGGTCGTGTACGGGTACTATCTTAAAACTTTGGGGTTCACCTTGAGGTTGTAATTTTCCATCGAACAACACATACATTTGAACACTGTAATTTCCCGGTGACACCAAGGGTCCTTGGTCCTCTCCGGCCCACGGCGGCCTAAAATCAGGGACGGATAAATCAATTGGGTTGGGTGCGGAACGCCGTAAATCCCAAGATGTACGTTGAAGGCCTTTACCTGTTTTTCCCTCTAACCATCGGACGGGCTGCTGGTCTTGATCTGACACCAAGAAAAGTACTTTAGCTTCCTCCTGTGCTCTTTCCTCTTCCAGTGCTTCCCACCCCGCAAAGGGCACCGACATATTCTTGGACCTCAGCTCCTTTTCTTTCTCGGTACGTACCGTTTTGTCCGTCTTAGGCACATCTTTTATCCAATAGGAAAATGTAGCCCCAAATGGCGGATTATCCGTCGCAAAGCTGGTAGAGCCCAAGGTAGGCATGCCCTTTGCCTGCATGGGTATATTGGGTACGTACCACCAAGCATCCCTTACTGGAAACAAATGGTTATTTTTTTCTGTCAATATAGCGCTCAAATTTCTTAGAGGACTGTAGTCGTCCAATACAAAGAAACCTCGACCAAAAGACGCTCCAACCAAGTCGTTATCTCTTTCATGTAATTCTATATCCCTGAATGGTATTGTAGGTAAACCAGATTTTAATTGAATCCAATTTACACCTTGATTTGGCGAAAAGTAAATACCATATTCCGTGCCTATAAACAACAGGTCTGGATTTAAGAAATCCTGCTTTATTACCCACACTATGGTTTTGTCAGGTAGGTCACCAACAATCGATTTCCAAGTCCTGCCTCGATCATTGCTCATAAACAAATAGGGCGTAAAATCTCCAAATTTATGGGCATCGGCACTTGCAAAAACCACATTGACATTATGGTGCGATGGCTCTATATCATTTATAAAGCTAAGTTTTGGCACCTTGGGCAGTTCACCGCTTTTCTTCCATGTGCCCCCTCCATCATTGCTAATATGAATTATCCCATCGTCGGAACCTGTATATAAAAGGCCTTCTTGTTTTGGGGATTCTGCAATCGAGGTCAAAGTTGCATATTGGGACATAGCACCATTATCATACAAGGCATCCACACTCCATACCCTACCCATCATATCTAGTTGATACCTATTCTTGTTGGTTGTTAGGTCTTCACTAATGGGTTTCCAGGAACTTCCTTGGTCATCACTCCTCCAAACCCTTTGCGAACCGTAGTAGAGCCTTTGATGGTTATGGGGACTGATCAATATGGGACTATCCCAGTTCCATCTATCTGTCTCTTTCCCACTTGATTGGGGTTGTATGTCCATTACCTCCCCCGTTTTCCTATTATGCCGATACAAATTTCCTTCCTGTATTTCCATATAAACGAGATCAGGATTCCTTGGGTCAAAAGCATTATCATAGCCATCCGCACCCAAAGGAACGTACCAATCTTGATTGCGTACTCCTTCGGTATTCATGGTTCTTGATGGACCTATCAAAGTTCCCAAGTCCTGGGCGCCACCCACAATATTGAAATACGGTAAGGAATTGTCCAATGACAGCTTATAAAATTGTGAGATGGGCAGGTTGGGGAAATGCCTCCAAGTAGTGCCTTCATCAAAGGTTTCATATAACCCACCATCGGTTCCGGCAATCAAGTGCCTTCTATTATCTGGGTCTATCCATAAAGCATGGTTGTCGCTATGTTTTTCCCTACCCGTTCCCAAAACTTTAAAAGTTTTTCCACCGTCCCTTGAAACCCTGATAAATACATCCATTTGATAAATAAGGTCCGGATTCGTTTGCGAAACTTCAATTTCTTGATAGTAATGGGGTCCTGTGCCACCGGATATATAACTGTTCTGCTTTACCCAACTTTCCCCTTTATCTTCGGATTTATAAAAGCCCTTTTCCTCATCATCCACCTCAATGGTGGCATAGACCAAATCAGGATTCGCCCTGGTCACGGCCAATCCAATTTTACCCATATCCCCTTTGGGCAGACCTGTTGTTTTTTTAGACCAGGTTTCGCCATTGTCCGTAGATTTATAGATTCCAGATTTGGGCCCTCCGGAAAGTAATGCCCAAACATGTCTTCTTCGCTGGTAGGCCGCAGCGTAAATAATATCTGGATTGACGGGATCAAATTCAATATCAGTTACTCCCGTATTCTCGTCTATTTCTAGCATTAAATTCCAGCTTTCACCACCATCCGTAGTTTTGTATACCCCACGATTACCGCCAGAAGCCCATAAGGGTCCTTCTGCTGCCACAAGGACAACATCGCTATTTCTTGGGTCTACAAGAATTTTTCCAATATGTTCCGATTTTTCCAGTCCCATACGATTCCATGTCTTTCCTCCATCGGTAGTCTTATAAATTCCATCGCCCCAACCTACATGCCTGCCACTTACATTTTCACCAGTTCCTACCCAAACCACCTGGGAATTGTTCGGGTCCATCGCCACCGTACCTATAGAGTATGAGGTTTCATTCTCAAAAACCGGATTCCATGTAATACCACTATTTTCTGTTTTCCAAACTCCTCCAGAACCAACTGCAACGTACCACAAACTAGAATCGTCTTGACTTACGGCGATATCCGCAATACGCCCTCCCATTAATGCGGGGCCAATTGCCCTGAATTCTAGCCCATTTACGACATCTGACAAATCGGAAATTGCCGAATTTTGAGAATACATCAGGTGTATACTTAGAACAAGTGAAAAAGCAATGGTTGTAATATTTTTTTTAACTGACATGGTGCATAAAATTAGTCTGTCCATAAAATAGTTGTTGCGTAACTAGTAAAAATAAGGAACCATTATCAACCTTCAGATAAATGATCTTTATTTTTTTATTCTTAGTACCGTTTCAAAATCCTCTACCAATTTTAATCCTAATAAAATAAATTCAAAAATTATTTTTTGAGTTAGTAATTGCACTTTTTGTTATAGCAATGATTTATGGACCGTTATAACTTGCACAAAATCAAAAACAATTTGTTTTACCTATGAGCGAGGTCTTAAGGAGAATTTATTTGGCGGATGATGACAGCGACGACAGGAAATTTTTTTCCGATGCGCTTGCCGAAATACCAATTTCTACTTCTATTGAGGAGTTCAGTAATGGTGTTGATTTGATGTCCCACCTATTGAATAGGGAAAATGAAAAACCTCATGCCATTTTCCTGGATTTAAAAATGCCGATGATGGATGGCTTCGAATGTCTATCGGATATCAGGGAATTGGATTTTTTGAATAATATTCCCGTTATTATCTATTCTACATCCTTCCATCAAAAAGATGTGGACAGACTTAAGGAAATGGGTGCCACGCTGTATTTGAAAAAACCTTCTTCCTTCAATCAGTTAAAAACTTTACTTCATAAATGCCTATCGTATATAAATCTAAAACCTTCTGAAAAAGGAGTTTCGGAACCACAATTCCTTATATCGATTTAAAAAATTTTCCTTTATTTTCAGTATTCAAGGCATTTTTGCGTCAAAGGAAAAACACCACTTTCCAAAAAGTCACCTTCTATTGTTTTTTTAAGTCAAAAAAAAACAGTCAAATTCTGCACACCAAATCAAAAAAACTCTATTTTGCTGCCCGTAATCTAGGGAAAGAATGCATGAATTAACGTATACCTCCATAGCGGAAAAGAATATCAATACTAAAGATTTAAATGATATACTTAATAAGGCCACGGAATTCAATGAAAAGCATTCCATAACCGGATGCTTGGTGTACCATAATGGTCAGTTTGTACAGACGTTACATGGTGATAAAAAAACGATTTTCGGACTCTTTGAAAAAATAAAATTGGACTCTAGGCACACCAACGTAAACCTAGTTTGGGAAGGCCCTGCCGAAAAAGAAGTTTTTCGAGGATGGCATATGGCCTATTACTCCCCGGATAACTCCGTAAGTAACGATGAAGGCATTGTTGAGTTCGAAAGAAATCTGGTAACCCTGGCCTCTTTCTATAAGGCTGACTCCGCTTCCGTGAGAATATTCTGGTCGATTGTAAAAGACCTGTGCATGGATGAAGCCAGCCCCACCGTATAATATACTTTTAAACGACACCTAAACAATTTTCTTCAGATATTGCGAAGATTGATTTTCAGTGTATATTCCTAAATTGGACATGGCCCTTTCAATAATCTTAAACTCTCGCTCTGCACTATCATTCAAGGTGTCCATGGAGCTCATTATCATTGAATTGATTTGATTTCTAGATCCATCGAAATCCGGGTTTTCATCTAAAAAAAGACTGATTTTTAATTTATTGTTTCTATGGATGTTTTCGTCTATTTGGATAATGATATCCTTTATCTCATCAATATTATTGTTAACTATTATGTTTTCAAATTTTAGGTTGATATCATTTCTCCACTGCGTTAAAAAATGTAACCGCGTTTCAATTTCCCTTTTTAAGGCCAAGTACGAAGTATTTTTCACTTCTTGAATTCTCCCTCCCATGTTACTTTGATTTTTTAATTTATATTAAAGGTAACAGCTCAAATAAGAATCGGTTAACCCTAAAATTTTAATTATGTGCCATATTAAGCGGCCTTTTCATGACCGGGTCATTTCGTAAAATGAACGACCATATTGTTAGTTATCCATTACGCTGCAATACGGGAACCACGTGCTTTGGAAAGGTATACTTTTGGCGAACATTTGAATCGCTTGCTAAAAATTTTGGAAAAGTAGCTTCTACTGGAAAACCCAATGGTATATACGATTTCCGATACGTTCAAATCTGTTTCCTGAATTAATCTCTCGGCCAAATCCAAGCGTTGGTTCTTGATGCAACTTGCTACCGTTGAACCTGTAAGTACTTTAAATCCATTTTGAAGTTTAGCCGCAGACATTCCATATTTTCTAACAAAATAATCTATGGAATAAGGATATTCCGGTTTTTCCCTAATCTCTTCAATGGCATCTTCCACTCTTAACATTTCACGTTTAGTCAAAGAGGATTCATGTAGTGTCTTTTTGGAACTATCACTTCTATAGTGCAATATTTCCAAGGCTAACGTAAAATGCACTATTCCTTCTATCAATAACCTCCTGACTATGCCTGTTTGTGAAATGGATTTTATTTGCAATAAATGTTCCTTGATTTTTAGGTTGACCGTTCCAACATATTCATATTTATTGTTCTTAAGAAATTGACTGAACAATTGATCCTTAAGTTTACTCGCTTCACCATTCGAAGAGTCCGATTGCGAATCACCGGAAATTTGAATTACGGAGAAATGGACTTTTTTGCCAGCCCCTACACTAATTTTCACATCCTCTTGCATACCACCCAAGATTACCGTCCTTAGTGCATCCACTTCCACGGAAGATCCGCTCATTGGTAATTTCAACTTAAAACTTCCCTCCAAACAATAGATAAAGAACAAACTGCTATCCGTTGAATTTTTAAGGTTCAACTTTATTTCTTCAGTGGTTGTCAAATCAAACTGACTATATCCAATCCCCGATTCCAATTCCACGGAGTGTACTCGTCCGGTACCTTTATTATTATCGAACATAAGTATCCTTTCCGAATCGAATACGGATATGCTTCCTCCAAGACTATCGTTTAACTGATTTAATTTTGCGTGTGTAGTATTCATGGTTGACTTTTTTAGATGGTTGAAACAAGTAACTTATCACTACTTGTTTTTTTGTGTTTTCAAAGATCTAAATCTGCCATCCAACTATGTTATAACATTTTCACTTACTGTTACAACATCTCACTTTTTCCATAAAATTGGGAGTTTAGGATTCACTTGGACAAAGACGGAAGATATACGGTAAAAACCGCTCCTTGATTATTTTTGCTTGTTCCCTGTATAGCACCATTATGTGCCTCCACTATTTTTTTACAAATGGCCAATCCAAGACCCGTTCCAGAATACTCGTTTTTACCATGAAGCCTTTGGAAAATCTCAAAAATCTTTTCCCCGTATTGGTCGTCGAAACCTATTCCGTTGTCTGTAAATTCCAATTTGTGGTAATTCCCTGGGGACAAATTGCTTATTTTATTAAACCTGTCCACGCTAACCAATGTATTTTTTATTCGTATCATCGGAACAACCCCAGCTTCAACGTATTTCAATGAATTGCCAATTAGGTTCAAAAACAATTGCTCCAATTGGAACTGTATACCATTGATCTCTGGAAGTTTATCCGCATCGATGGACGCTCCGGTTTCCTCGATTCGCTGACCTAAATCCTCTAATACATCCGCTAGAACTTCATTAAGGTCTATTCTCATAGGTGTGTCATCCACTTCTTCTATTCTAGAGTACGACAATAGGTTGGAAATGAGATTTCTCATTCGCTCCGTAGAGGAGATTACCTTATCCAAATAGTTTTGAGATCTTGGGCCTAACTTACCTTTTTCCTCATCATACAATCTACTAATGAACATTTGGATTTTTCTAAGAGGCTCCTGGAGGTCGTGACTCGCTATTCGGTTAAATGCCTCAAGGTCCGAGTTACTTTTTTTTAGTTCAGCGTTCCTGGCCTGCAATATGGATTCTTGTTCAATCTGTTTGGTAACGTCCTTAAAAACACCAACGACATACCAATTGTTTGCAGAAGGATAATATTCTCCTATGGTGTTCACATACCTCTCCTCTCCAGTTTTAGTTACAATTTTAAACGTGATATCAATTCTTTCCTTAGTCTTTCTACTTTTCTCTATAACCTCTCTTACCCATTTGATATCCTTTTTATGGATAAATTTTAATATACCTTCAAAAGTGGGCTCTATTTCAAAAGGTTCATAATGCAATAATCTATATACATTTTCAGAAAGATCAAGTGTGCCCTTGTTCAAGTCCCAGCGAAAACTTCCAATGCTTGCTACGTGCTCCGCCTCTATTAATAGTCTATTCTGAACTAATAGCTGTTCCTCGTACTCCTTCTCCTTGGATATATCCTTTAAAAAGTTTACTACTCCAGCTTCCAGCTTTACTAACCTTGCACTGAACCAAACAACTTGATCCCCAAACACATATTTAGAGATATAATCGAATGTTTCACCCGTTGTAAAGCAATTTTTTGCATAATCAAAAACCCCATTTGTCAGATTCTGGGCATCGTATTCCAACCATCGCATCCCTATCATGTCCTTGGTTTCCAATGACGTAATCTCCTCTATCCTATTGTTTACATACTTTATTACAAAATCTTCTATTTGACCCTCCTTGTCGAACATAGGTTCCAAATATGCAATAACATTGTTACTACTGTCCAATAGACGTTCCTTGAACATTTTAGATATTTCCAGTTCAGAAATCCTGTTACGAAGTGCGATTCTATCCGGCATAGAACAATGTTTTTATGGACCCCAATATGGTCTTTATTTACTTTCCATCAAAAAGTAATTGGATGGGGCCGCAAGATTATTTACAATTTGGTCTACAAGAATAAACAGTTTTTGCAATACATATGTCTGCAAAAACTGTTTAAATTGTTCTAAAAGAGATTCTTTAAGAAGTACAAGTCAATTCGTACTCCTATTTGTCCATAAATTAAATTCTTAACAAGAAGTTCTCTTTTTTGAAATCGTCCATGTGATATGCCCAGTTCATTTTAATAACCTGAGTCAAAGACTTCTTTAAATCTTCAAAACTGGAAGGCTTCTTTATATAGATATTGGCGCCACGAAGAAAAGTCTGCTCTATATCCTTATCAGATGAAGACGTTGAGTAGATAGCGATGGGTAATTCCTTCAATTTGGGGTTTTTTCTAATTTCGGCCAAACATTCGAAACCGTTCATAATCGGCATATTCAAATCCAGAAAAATTAAATTGGGTAGATTCTCTATTTGTTCCATCAGATAATCCAAACAACTTTTCCCATTGTCCAATTGCTGTAACTGCGTATTCATATTAACTCCGACTAAAGCGTCCGCAAAAAACTCTCTGTCATCCTCATCATCGTCCACAAGTAAAATCTTCATCTTAGTCATATGTTATTTATTAATCGGTTGAACTTTCAGTATTGTTTCTGTATTTTAAATATTGAGTTACAGTTAACCCCGTAACTTTTTTAAATTGACTTGACAGATGCGGTACACTGCTAAAATTTAAGCGATATGCAATATCGGACAATGTTCTTTTTTCATCTGCCAAAAGTTCTTTTACTTTTTCTATCCTTATTAGGACATAAAAATTTTCAATAGTCGTAAAGGTTTTAGAGGTAAAGTGATTTGACAAATAGGAATAACTGTAACCCAATTCCCCTGACAGCATTTTTGAAATGGAAACGTTCCTGTCATATTCCCCCTTTACATACTTTTTTATTAAAATTTTTATCTGGGCCAACAAATCCGTTTTATCCCCTTGCTCAATGATAATCCCATAAGGCTCCAATTCTCTGGAGAGTTTACTTAAATTATCGCCTGCATCATCGGATACTTTGACCGTGTTATCCTGAATACTTTCTACTTCCAAACCTAATGGCCCTGCGGTCCTTTTCACGACCTCTAAAAGCATTTTGTCCACATCATAAATTAGTTCCAACTTCACTTGTCCATTTCAATTTTGATAAACCTCTAAAATATTCACTTTCCGCTAACTTAAATAACGAAATACAATTTTTCTTTAACATTATTTGGACCCATTAAAAATGGTTCAGAAAATGTAAATCTTTTCAATATATACGCTTAAGAAAGTATTGCCGGATGCCCAAAAGTCTTGATTAACAATTCTTTGGGAATTAACACTTTTACCGAATTTTTGATATATTTTTTTGAAATACAGCGACTTATATTGAATTTTTGATGGTTTAATCTCCTCATTGCCAAAGCACGTTTTTAAGGCGATTTAATGGAATTTTATGTGTTGGTACGGTATGAAATTTCCTTTTTTTTAGGGGAAAACTTGGTTGACAGCGTGGCAAATTATAAAATGGCATGATTGCAATAGAGCCATTAGTGTTTCCATTAAGACAGATAAGGTGTCTTGCGCTTTGTTACCCCGGCCATAAAACCCAATAATTTTTATACTTTTAAAAAGAAATAGGTAAATAAAAAATCCCATCATCCAAAAGACGAATGTATGCCAGAGAACAACGAATTGGACCACTATTTGGACAACCATTATATACATCGCAGTAACTGGTTAAGAGCCGCAGTCTTAGGAGCCAATGACGGTATACTTTCAACAGGAAGTATTGCCATTGGTGTTGCCGCCGCCAGTGAAATAAGGGAACCCATAATATTGGCAACCCTGGCGGGCCTTGTAGCAGGGGCGCTATCCATGGCCGCGGGAGAATATGTTTCCGTGAGTTCGCAGACCGATGTTGAAAAAGCAGATATCGAAAGAGAAAAAGAAGAATTGGCAGAAATGCCGGAATTGGAACTAAAGCGCTTGGCGCAAATCTATGAAAGTCGCGGATTAAAAAAAGAAACGGCGCTCGTAGTTGCCAAGGAACTCACAGAACACGATGCTTTGGGAGCCCACGTTAGGGATGAACTGGGTATTAATGACATTAGTGCCGCCAAACCCCTCCAGGCAGCCTTTGCTTCTGGGGCCTCATTCACCGTGGGCGGGGTTCTACCCTTCTTGGTCACACTATTTTTGCCTTTGAAAGGAATGGAGTATTATCTGTATGCGTTCTCCATATTCTTCTTGGCCTTATTGGGTGCGATGGCGGCCAGAACGGGAGGTTCAAGTATTTTCAAGGCAGTGGCACGCATAACCTTTTGGGGCACCGTAGCCATGGGGCTTACCGCAATGGTCGGTCACTTTTTTGGCGTAAACTTGGCATAAAAGATTGTGGCCTTGCTAAATCAAGGATTTTAATTGCTATCTATTAAAAACCGTTTTACCAAACTATCCTTTAGCAACCTTCTAGCCCTAGTTAAAAGGTCTTCAACCTCACCCAAAGTAGTACCTCTAATACTAGCTATTTCATTAACCGTAAAACCTTGTTCAGTAGCCAATTGGAAAGTAGACCGCATGGTTGATGACATTTTTCCCAATACCATGTGAATATGCCTTTCCAACCTCTCCTTATCCAAGCTTCTATCTAATTTTTCGGCAAGTTCCTTTTCTTCATCCGTTACAAAAACATGGTTTAAAGTGTAATCATCCTGGATCAGGGACCTATCGTCCAGCTCTTCCAACATAACTAGATCGCCATCGCCATCGGTACTGAAGTCCTCTTCCATAGCGTCCCACTCCGGTTGGGAAAAGGTATCGATATTCTCGAAAAACATATGGTCAAATTCCTCTTCGGTAAGGCTATCATCCAACAATTCGTCTACTTTTTTGAATAAATAAGGTCGAAGTTCAGTTTCATTCTCTATGTACTCCCAATTATCATAAACCTCAATAAATAATTGATCTGTAAAATCATTGGGGCTAAACATACCTTTATTTAGTTTGCCCGAAAGTATTGCCGTCTTCAACCTTTTAGCCACATAGTTTTTTACCTGTGGCATCAACCGCAACAGCTCATTGTTAAATGCCTGTCGATCATCCTGTTTTCTATAATCTACCAATTTGCTATAGGTCTCTTTAACCACCCATTGGATAGTACCTTGCTTGGTGTCGTTGTAAATTTCTTTTTTCATGGTTTAAGGTTTTTTTTATCGAATACTCCACTCTAAACTTACATTCAATTTGTAGAAAAAAATATGACTTATGTCATTAAAATTCAATTATTTAAAACCCAACTTGTAGAAACTTTAGGATCCAACTAATGTTATACGGTTTTGATCTTATAGTTCCTATTTATTGTTATTGAAAATAAACCAGAGCTGTGAAAAACATTCTAATCCCTACAGATTTCTCCACCAATGCATCCAATGCCATTGAATTTGCATTGGAACTTTTTAAATGTGAACCGATTCACTTCTATTTAATGCATGCATATGCCGATGAACTTTATAAAATAAGCCACGATAGAAATGACAGTTATTTTAAACAACAAAAGGAAAAATTAGATAAGGGCACCAACGAGAAACTTTCAGAAGTAATTTCCGGTATACAACAGAAAAAGCACAATCCAAAACATCATTTTGAAAAAATTTCCATTTTTGAGTCATTGGTAGACGCGGCCAATGATTTTGTCAACAAAAAAGACATTGATTTGGTGATTATGGGAACAAAAGGGCAGACCGAGGATAAAAAAATCACTTTTGGTAGCCATACCGTTCAGGTTTTCAAATATGTAAGATGCCCTGTGATGGCCATACCTAAAAACTATGAATTTGTACAACCTAAAAAAATCCTATTCCCCTCTGATTATATGATTCCGTATAAGCGTAGAGAATTAAAACTTTTGGATACAATTGCTTATAGGTTTAAATCAGAAGTTCATTCCCTGTATATTTCCGATTTTGAAGATTTAAGCCATAGACAAATAGACAACCAAAGGTTCTTAAAGGAATCGCTACCACATGCAGAACTTACTTTTCAGCTATCCGGGGTGAAGAACAAAGGTGTTGCCATTATGGAATATGCCAGTGAAAATAGTATGGATTTGCTGGTAATGGTAAATTCAAGGCACTCCTTTTTAGAAGATATGCTCTATCGTTCTACCGTTGACCAAATAGCCCTTAACCCCGTGATACCCTTCCTGGTCTTACAGAACTTACCTCGTTAACCTTAATATTTGAGCCATGAAAAAAATAATTTTACCCTCTGATTTTTCAGAAAATGCCTGGAACGCCATCTTTACGGCCTTAAAGCTTTATGCCAATACTACATGTCATTTTTATATTTTGAATGCCTATGAACCTGGTGTTTTAAAACCACTGGGAACAAAGGGGCATCAAAGGTTGGACGTTATTTATGATTCACTTTCAAAAAACTCCGAAAAGAAGCTTTCCGAAATTCTAAAATATCTGGAAATAAACCATAAAAACCCCAAGCACAGTTTTGAGACCGTTGCCAAGGAAAACACATTGGAGGAGGCCATTAAAAAAGTATCAACTGAAGAAGATATAGATTTGATTGTCATGGGAACCCAAGGAGCTACAGGCGCAAAGCAAGTTTTTCTTGGCAGTAATACCGTAAAAGTATTAAATAGCATAAAAAACATTCCCATTCTAGCCGTGCCGGATTCCTTTAATTTTCAAGAATTGAAGAACATAATTTTCTCGACTGATTTTATGAGAACCTATGATAAATATGAGTTTGAGCCTCTG
>JAUIGC010000082.1 GCA_030429835.1 Bacteroidia bacterium | reverse complement strand
TGGTCCGGTTCTGGGAGCATATCGGTGATAAAGATATCACTAAGGCCATCATTATTGATGTCCGCGATGTCTATGCCCATTGCGGATAGACTTAGGTGGTTTGTCCACTTTTTTATTTCTTCACTGAACGTTCCGTCCTGATTATTTATGTATAGGTAATCTCTTTCATAAAAATCGTTGGAAACATAAATATCCGGGTAAAGGTCTTGATTGATATCGGTAACCATGACTCCAAGACCAAAACCAATTAAACTCCCGTAGATTCCCGCCTCTTCACTAACGTCTACAAATTTTCCATCATCGTTTCTTAACAACATATCGCCTACGCCCTTGAAGATATCTGGAACTCCCTCCCAGTCCTGTGCGCGTACTTCACGCTGTTCTGCATATCCTAGACTACTTACAGGGATGTTACTATTGTTAAGGATGTAAGCGTCCAGATCACCATCTTTATCATAGTCGAAAAAAGTAGCATGTGTGGAAAAACCTGTTTTTGCCAAGTTATATTCTGCCGCACTTTCCGTAAAGGTCAAGTCGCCATTGTTGATGAACAGGTCATTATCATGGTTATTCCCTTCCATATTTCCGGCATTGCTTACATAGATATCCAAAAATCCATCATTATTGATATCTGCCATTGTAACACCGGTTGACCAAGGTTTGTTACCTGTAACACCAGCTGATTCCGAAATATCCTCAAACTGAAAATTTCCTTTGTTGAGATAAAGTCGGTTTGGCACCATATTTCCCGTTAAATATACATCTGTAAGGCCATCATTATTTATGTCTCCTAGCGCTACACCGCCACCATTATAGAAATTTCTGTATTTGAAAATGTTGAAATTCTTTTGGTTTTCAATGTTATTGTAAAACCTTATTCCTGTACTGTCTGGGGACATCAAGGTAAAAAGAGTATTTTCCATTTTCTGTGGCTCGTTTCCTCCACTGGATTTTTCCTTACAGGAATAGCCTAGAAAAATTGCAATTAGTGATATGATATAATAAGCCTTATTCATTTTTATTCTTGTATGTAAAAAATATTGGTGAGGCATTGTTACGGGCAATAATAAATGCCTCCCTGTTTTTCAGTTTAATTTTTTGTATTTCCCTGGCCGCTCCATCAATTTCCAACATTTTGTATTGGCCTGTAAATGGATTTTGATTGTCCTTGGAATGGTACAAAATTAATCCATGTAATGCATCTAACCGACCTAGCTGCGTACTCATTTCAAAGGTATTACCAACAATTAATAAATCAGAATAGCCATCTTCGTTAAAATCTCCAGAAGTTATGTCGTGAACGGAAGATGCCTGTGCAATTAATGGCAGCGGTTGCTTTTTAAACTTCCCGCTTCCTTCGTTCAAGAATAAACAACTTTTTAATTCATAGACAAATTTTTTATCCGATTCGCTCAATGTAGAATTACCGAATATCTCTTCAATACTCGCTTTGGCAAAAGAATTATAGGAAAGAAACCTCTTGTTGAGGAACGGCATTTGCTTTACTAGTTCATCCTTGGAAGCGAATGGTGTTTCCGTATTATCATGATAATAGGTTATAACTGGATCTTTTTGTCCATTGGAATCAAAATCATAATTGTACAGGGTAATAGGTTTTTCTTCAGTAGCCTGGAATTTGGTATTGCTACCCCAATTTCCGGCAATAAGATCCTGATCGCCATCATTGTCAACATCCATAGAAAATATGGTGTTCCACCATCCATGGGTTTGGCCTAAGCCATTTGATTTTAAAAGTTTTAACTTTTTGCCATCGTTGATAAAAATGGAAATAGGCATCCAGTGACCAACCGCTATTAAGTCGCTTAGTCCATCACCGTTGATATCTTCCCATAGTACATCTTTAATGTTCCCTATTTTTTTGAGCTCTGGGGCAATAGTATTAACGGCATTGGTAAACGTTCCATTTCCATCATTTACAAAGAAATATTGTTCTGGAACTTCGCCGTACATAGAGGGTACAAGGTCTGAAGTTATAACAACGTCCATATCCCCATCATTGTCATAGTCAAAAGGCAACACCTTGGAAGCATTAAGGGCAACGTTTTCAAAGGCAGTAACGTCCTCGTTAAAAGTAGCCTTATGGTTCAAGTAAAGCCTTGGTTTTAATGGGTTTCCATCACGAAATTCGTTTCCGCCACTTGCCACCAAAAGGTCTAGAGTGCCGTCCCCATTTGCATCAAAAAAAGAACTGGTAACGTCTTCGTTGATAGATTTAGGTTGGAACAAATCTGATTGACTTTCGGCAAACTGTCCATTTTTATCTTGAATATATAATTTGGAGGATTGCGTTTTGGCTCCTCCAATAAATATATCCGAAAGGCCATCCATATTAATGTCGGCTACGGAAATTGTAGGTCCTTCATTGGATGAGGCAAAAGGAATCAAGGGTTCTTTGTTAAAGTCAAGTGTCTGTTTTTCTTCATGAACAAAATCTATGGCAAAATCCTTTCCTGTGTAATAGCTATACGCTAAAGACTTTTTTTTCGGAATAAAATTTGGACTTTCAGGAGCTTCATAAGTGACTACGATTTCATTGTTCAGCTTTAGCTTGGTGATTTTCTTTATTGAATTGTCCGGCCAAATGATGGATAGGGAATCCACTACGGAATCTTTTCCCATTCCAAAAATTAGAGTATTGGAACCTGATGAAAGATAATTGTTGGATGGGTATAGTTCTTGGAACTGTTCTTTTCCGTTCGAATAAACATATACCTTTGCTCCTATAGCATTGATGTTTTGGGAAGGACCTTTAAATTTTAGTTTAACGAAGTTGTTGTTTTCCAGGGTGTTTTCCATAATGGTAGCTTCTTCATCTAAATTGTTTATGATTAGATCAAGGTCACCGTCGTTATCCAAATCGGCAAAGGCACAACCATTGCTAAATGAGGGTTGGCTTTCGAACCAGTTATAAGTATTATTCGAAAAGGTTAGATTACCGTTGTTTTTAAAAATATAGTTGGTTACTTTTTTTTCGGGAATTTCATCAATTAATGGCATATCTGTATTCCTCATGCCGGCATCTATTCTGCGCTGAATATCTTCATTGGCAATGAAGTTCATATAATCCATGTCATTGGTAGCTCCTTTTATTCCGTTGGTGATAAAAAGGTCTTTATGCCCATCATTATCAAAGTCTGCCAATAAGGGTCCCCAAGACCATTCCGTTGCGGAAATACCGCTTAAAAAACCAATTTCCGAAAAGCTGGAACCTGAATTATTTAGGTGTAGGGTGTTCTGCATGAATTGTGGGGCAAAACCATTTTTTAAATATTGTTGATAAATTGGATAGCCATATTCTAGCCCCGAGGTTTTATAGGTTTGTAAATCTTCGGGAAGCATATCCAAAGAAATGATGTCCGGATAACCGTCATTATTAACGTCCGCTATCGCATTTCCCATGGAGTAGTGCGAGGTATGGCCCATTTTTGTGTCATCAAGGGATATTATTTCTTTAAATGTCCCATCCTGTTGATTAATATAGAGATAATCATTTTCAAAAAAATCATTGCCGATATAAATATCCGGATAGCCATCAAGATTAATGTCCGAGATGGAAATTCCCAAGCCATATCCACTTTTTCCCTGGAATATTCCCGCTTTCTGACTCACATCGGTAAAATGGCCATTTACATTCTCATAAAGTAGGTCTCCCGAAATTGGGTCAATTTTAGACCTATTTTCTCCTTTACCGTAATTGAGGTTTGGATGGACTGAATGGTTCAACAAGTACATATCCAAATCCCCATCAAGGTCATAATCAAAAAATACAGCTTTGGTGGAAAGTCCTTCGAAATCTAGACCATATTCCACTGCTTGGTCCTTGAAAGAAGGATATCCAGAAGCATCTATACCCTGATTTACATATAGTCTGTTTTTTCCTTTTAGCGCTCTGTACCCAGACGCTTGACATATGTAGATATCCAATAATCCGTCGTTGTTAATGTCTACCTGAGTGACCCCGGTAGTCCAGCTGTTTAAATCCATTTCATCCCAAGGGATAGGTATTTTTTTAAACTTGAAATTTCCTTGGTTTACGTAGAAGGAAGGGGGTACTTGGTTACCCGCAAAAAAAAGATCTATAAGTCCATCATTATTATAATCTGCTGCTGCAACACCGGCGCCATTATAATAATATAAATAATTTAGAATATTAAGCTGCGGGGTACTCCTTAATGAATTTGAGAATTCAATACCAGTTATTTGGGATGGTAACTTTTTAAAAAGTTTATCCTTAGAAGTTTTACCACAACTTATTAAAAGTATAAGCAAACCAATATTTACCAAATGTTTATACATTGGGGCCAAACAAGCAAAAATGAGTGTAAAGAAATGAATTTATTAGCTTTTAGAAATACTTTTTAACCTTGCGCTAACTGTTTTAAACTTTTATTAAGTTTTGTTAAAAAAAGAATCCCTTACGAGTAAGGGATTCTTATATACTTAAAAAATTGAACTACTATTCGTAACCTGGATTTTGAACCAAATTTGGGTTGGCCAAAAGCTGTGGTAGTGGAATGGGGAACAACAATCTCTTTTCATTTCCAATTTCTGTGTCATTCTTAAATTCCCATGCTCTAAGGTATTGACCAAATCTTATTAGGTCCTCTCTTCTCCAACCTTCAGTATATAGTTCTCTTCCTCTTTCATCGAGGATATCACTTTCGCTAACAGATCCTAATGGAGTAGCATCCCTCAAAACACGAAGAGTGTTGATCATCTCTGTTGGGTCACCACCAGATCTAAACATCGCTTCTGCTTTCATAAGATAGGCATCTGCATATCTAAATTGTACCTTATGCAAGGTAGTTTGTCCAAAACGAGGGTTGTACTTAATAATACGTATACCTGTTCTTTCGCTGTTGTTTATAAGGTTTTTAGCACCAGTTCCATCAACAAAATCTCTTGTGAATGCCAAATCAACCCCTTGTCTGTCCTGTAATTTTGAACCGTCCAGGTCATATTGTTGATTAATTAGGAATCCGAATCCAACGTTAGAGCCAAATTCATAGCCCTCTACATCTTCAGTATATTCCCTGCCAGTAAAGGGAAGTCCTTCTGGTGGAACACCACCACGACGTATTTCTTGGTTATCTAATCGAGTCAAATCAGTCTCAACGCGGTTACTATTTGGATCTCCTTCAAATAAATCATAGTATTCGGCCAATGTACTGAAACCATTCCATCCTCCACCACCGGCTAAACCGAATGAATTCAAGTGTAGAGGTGCATAAATCATGTTCTGAACATTAGATTCTGTATACCAGATAGTTTCTTTATCAGCATCAGCTTTGAAAATATCAAAATAATTTTCGTCCAATTCATAGCCATCAGCTGTAATAGCATCTACCAAGGAAATAACTTGGGCCATATCTCCAGCATCAGGAGTTCCTCCGCCTCCCGTAAGTTGGTTTACATAAATATGCTTATTCAATAAGATTTTGGCCTTTAAAAATCTTGCAGCGGCTTTTCCGGGTCTTAAAAGATCGTCACCAGAATTTCCTGTAAGTGTTGGTAAACCTGATATACAAGTGTCTAGGTCCGCAAGAATGAAATCTACCGCTGCCTGACCGGAAAGTACTTCAGGTAAAGCCGTGGTTGGTAAACTTGTATCCCTGTATGGTACTTGTCCGTAAAGGTCTAATATGCGCCACATGGCATATGCCCTAAGGAAGCGTGCTTCTAACTTTACATCTTCAGGGGAATTACTTCGGTCATCCAAAATTTGGGAAGCCAATAGTTGGTTGGAATTCCATTGTTCAAATGGAGTGATGACATCAGAATCTTCCAGTCCCCATTCCTGTTGATGCAGTTTCCTCCAACGGCCGTTATCACCCCAATCGGCACCTCGTGTGGGTATAAGTTGAGCATCTGTGGTAACCTCTAAAAGGGCATACGTGTTTGCCTGATCGGACAACTGCCCCCTAATGGCGCCATACAAAGCTTCTAACGAAGAAGCCGGATTTTCCAATCCTTGGAAACCTTCCGATATGAAGGAATCGGTTTCCTCAATTTCCAAATCGGTACAGGCTACAAAACCCATCGCAATCAGGAAACTTGTTAGATAAATTTTTAAATTAAATCTTTTCATGATAAAACAATTTTTTTAATTAAAATGAAGCATTTATTCCAAAAGTAAATGTGCGTGGATTTGGGAAAGTCATAAAATCAATTCCCCTTGTTGGCAATTCTGCTGCGTTCAAGTTACCCGTATTCACAGTTACTTCTGGATCAATTCCACTATAATCCGTAATTAAGAACAGATTTTGCCCAGTTAAAGAGAACCTTAGGCTTTTCAAAGCACCTTCTCCTGATAATGGAACTTTGTACCCAATGGATGCATTCTGAAATCTTACGAAATCACCCTTTTCTAGGAATCTTGAAGATACCGCTGTAGATGCTCCCGGGTCTTCACCTAGGGCAAGTACATCTTGTGTAACGTTTCTTGCGGTACCTAACTGACCGGCGTTAAAGAACGAGTTCGCCGTGTTGTTATATACAGAGAAACCGAATTGTCCAGAGAAATAGGTAGCCAAGTCCCAGTTTTTGTATCTGAAATTCAAAGATAAACCGGATGTAATATCTGGTAAAGCATCTTCACCAACGAATGTTTTGTCAACATCAGGATCTCCAACCCCGTTTCCATCAACATCCGTATAAATTGGATTTCCGGTACTATCAAAACCTTCGAATATGGCCATATAATAGGAGAATAAGGAATAACCGGCCTCAAAGCGCTGAGCGAAGGCACCTGTTAAACCAGGACCATTAATAGGTCCAGAGTTAATGGCTCCGGCAAAGTCTTGAATTTCATTGTCATTATACGAAATATTGAAGTTTGCGGAGAAATTTACATCCTCCTGCTGAATAAAGTCATAACCTATAGCAAACTCAATACCTTGGTTTATAATAGTAGCGTCTACATTACCAAATTGAAATGGCGTTGTTGCCGGGAAGGCAGGAGGAGTCCTCAACAATAAGTCCTTAGTCTCTTTGCGATATACATCGATGCTACCATTTAGCCTGTCACTATTGAATCCAAAGTCCAAACCTACGTTATAATCCAACGTACTTTCCCATTTTAACTCAGGATTGTCAGTGGCAACAATGGCCAAACCGTTTTGCTGAACTACTGCATCGTTGTTACTTCCAAGGCCGCCAAATCGTTGTCTTGCTACAAAGTTACCATAACCTAATCCAGCTTGGTTACCGGTTAAACCGGCACTTAACCTAAGCTTTAGAGTAGAAATATTCTCTCCTATAAAATCTTCTTCTGCCATTTGCCAAGCAAAGGCAGCAGATGGAAAGTAACCGTATTGGTTTTCTGGTCCAAACCTTGAAGAACCATCTGCCCTCATGGTAGCGGTAAACAGATATTTACTGTTTAAGTTATAATTAATTCTTCCAAAAAAGGATTGTAACTCATCTGTGTTGTCAAAAGTATCCGCTGTAACCGCATTCACCAATCTCTCAAAGGCATAGGGGACATTGTCAGTTCCTGAAGTAGGAAATAAACGATTTACAACTAAATCCGTAGTGTTGGTCGCATAGTAAAATTGTTGGAAAGAACCGTCAATACTGTTCTGAGCGCCTTCAACCGAGTTTACTAGATCCCTACCCATTTGGTTTAGGTCCGTGGTATTGAATCCTCTACCTGTTGTGTTCCGGCCTTGGGTTCTAAAATCCTGGAAAGCATAACCCACAACTACATCTAAATTGGAATTTTCAAGCTCCTTAGTATAGTTAACCGTTGCTTCCAAAGTTCTATTGTCCCTATCCAAAGTGTAGAAAGTACCAAAACCTTGTCCGGAAATTCCGGGGTAATTGATTATGTTCTCGGTAAGAACAGACACGTTTTCACTATCAGATTTGTCATAACCAGCATTTACTTTAGCAGAAATCTCAGGAGTAAATTTGTATTCTACGGAACCGTTCAACAAAAACCTGTTGGTATGGCTAATATTTTGAGATTCAACCAACATATTAATAGGGTTTCTTGAGATACTTCCTGGTGGCTGAAATATAGTACTATTAGGCCATGTTGGATTTGCAGAATATGTTGCCCCCAATATATCCCCTTCAACTCCGGCACCGGAATTCAAAGGTGGCTGAGACCTGTTAACCCTTGAGATGGATGATTGTAGCGTAAATAACAATTTATCATCTAAGAATCTTTGGTTTAAGTTCAACCTTCCAGTAATTCTTTCGAATTCAGATTTTTCAATGGTGCCGAATTGTTTAGAATAACCGAAAGTAGTACGTACATTTCCTGAACCATAGTTATGGGAGTAGGAAATATTATTATTTGTGGATGCTGCTGAACGGAATATTACGTCTTGCCAGTCAGTGTTTGATCCAAAATCGTTAGCGACCGGGTCCGCTCCATAATCTGGCAAAGCGGCTAAAAATTCATCTCTACTCAATAAGTCAAAAAGTCTTACAGGTTTAGCAACACTTAGGTTTGATGAGAATTCCCAGGAACCTTGTGAAGCTCCTTTACCACTTTTAGTTGTAATGATTACAACACCATTGGCACCACGGGAACCATAGATAGCGGTAGCAGAGGCATCCTTAAGAATACTCATGCTTTCAATATCGTTTGGGTTCAAGAAATTTAAAGGGTTACCCACTTGCCCGCTTCCAGTTCCACCAGCATTTGAGCCGGTAGCCTCTGTGTTTTCACCAAATAAAGGAACACCGTCAACAACAAATAGAGGATTGTTGTTCGCTCTTACCGAGTTGGCACCCCTAATGTTAATTTGAATCCCCGCACCTGGTTCACCCGTTGTTTGTTGGATATTGACACCGGCAGTTTTACCTTGTATTAGTTGTTCAGGTGAAGCGATATTACCACCGTTAAAATCATCTGAGGTAACAGCAGAAACAGATCCTGTCGCATCCTTTACAGTGGTAGTACCATATCCAATAATTACAACCTCTTCCAAAGCTTCAGCATCTTCTTCCAAAGTAAAGTTTATAGTTAATCTACCGTTCACAGATACTTCCTGAGTTTTGTATCCTATATAGCTTACAACTAGAACGGCGTCATCACCTACAGAAAGGGTGTAGTTTCCATCAAAATCAGTTTGTGTACCGTTTGTTGTTCCCTTTTCCAAAACACTTGCGCCGGGCAAGGGGCCAGAAGCATCGGAAACGGTACCGGAAACCTCTTGTGCCTGTGAAATCCCGAAAGACAAAAATGCCCCAAGAACAACCAAGCTTTTTAGTAGCGTAATCTTCATAAATTGTTAATTTAAGTTGAGTTTAATTAATTTCAAGAGTTAAAAATATGTAAAAATGTCAAAAACACACGTATAGAATCAAATTTATAGTTACGAAACCGTTTTCGTGTTGATAACTTTAAGGATTAAAGGTTTGTGAATCTTGAAGGCGCCAAAATATTCATTTCGTAAAAATAATAAACCTAAAATGTGAAAATGCAATTTTCAACAAATATATGGATTTAATTTTTTCTTAACCTTTTCTTGGTAGATATTTAAAGGAATCCAAAAATGACCTGTTTAATTATTAATCTAAAATTTATGTAATTTCCCCTCTATTATTCCACCTTAATATTATTTTCCAATTGAAAAAAAGAGTTACCTTAAAACAAATTGCGAAAGAATTGGAAGTTTCCGTTTCTACAGTTTCCAAAGCATTGAAGAACAGTGAAGAAATAAGTAGGGATACAAAGGACAAAATTCAGGCATTCGCCAAACTCTATAATTATAGGCCCAATAATATAGCCTTAAGCTTAAAGAATAAGAATACCAAAAATATTGGGGTTATCATTCCGGACATTGTTCACCATTTTTTTACTACCGTTTTTAGGGGTATAGAGCAATATGCCGGACAAAAGGGTTATAACGTAATGATTTGTGTTTCTGATGAATCCTTTGAAAAGGAAGTATTGAACATGGAGTTGTTGGCCAATGGCAGTGTAGACGGCTTTATTCTATCATTATCTGCGGAAACCCAGGAAAGAAACGATTATAATCATATTAAGGAAGTTTTGGACCAAGGTATCCCTGTGGTTTTGTTCGATAGGGTTTCCAAGGATGTACTATGTGATAAAGTTGTTCTTAACGACCAAGAAATTGCCTATGAGGCCGTTACATCCATGATACGTTCTGGAAAAACTAAAATTGCTTTGGTAACTACCGAAAATTACTTTAACGTTAGTTCGGATAGGGCCCAAGGTTTTGAAAAAGCCATAAGGGATGCAAACTTGGCTTTTGACGAAAGTCTGATATTAACTCTACCTTATCAAAGCGAGGATGATGAGTTAATTAGGAATTTTTTTGAAAGAAATACAATTGATGCGGTCTTATGTGTTAATGAAATTTTTGCCATTAAATGTATGGACGTCGTTCAAAGACAGGGAAAAAGAGTGCCGGAAGATATTTCCTTTATCGGTTTTACAAATGGTATTTTGTCCAAATATTCAGCTCCAAGGCTTTCCACGGTGGCCCAACACGGTGAAAGGATGGGGGAAACCGCCGCAAAGTTGTTGATTGATCGAATTGAAAACGATGTAGATGATAATTTTAGGACCGAAGTAATTTCCGGCACCTTAATTCAAAGGGATTCAACTACCAATTAGTTATTTTTGCCACTATGGAAAGAAAAGGATTTATTTTTGATTTGGATGGTGTTATCGTGGATACGGCCAAGTATCATTACCTGGCGTGGAAAAAATTGGCCAATGAACTCGGTTTTGAATTTACCTTGGAGCAAAATGAATTGTTCAAAGGAGTGAGTAGGAAACGTTGTCTTGAAATACTTTTAGAAATAGGAAATATTGACGCTTCACAAGAACAGTTTGACAAATGGATGATCGAAAAAAATGAGGACTATCTGCATTATATAGAAAAAATGAATGCATCGGAAATTTTGCCAGATGTTCCCAAAGTGCTTGATTTCCTAAAAAATAGAGGACTCCCTATAGCCCTTGGCTCAGCTAGTAAAAATGCAAAACCTATTTTGGAAAAAGTGGGGCTATTACCCTATTTTGATGTCATAGTGGATGGCAATAATGTCACAAAAGCTAAACCTGATCCTGAGGTTTTTTTAATAGCCTCTTCAAATCTTGGTGTTGAACCAACAAACTGCGTGGTATTTGAAGATGCCGTAGCCGGAATACAGGCCGCCAACGCGGCTGGGATGATTAGTGTTGGAATAGGTGATTCCAAAACCTTAAGTGAAGCGGACTATAATTTTACGGATTTTAGGGAAATATCCATAGAGTTTTTGGATACACTTATATAATTAGGTTACCATACCATATATTATTAATCAACACTGTTTTTACTTTAAATAAATATGAATCAAGATTATATAAAAGCGGACGAATGGTCCATTATCGAAGAAGGTTTTGATTTGGAGCGCGTAAAGTCTTCAGAAAGCCTTTTCAGTATTGGCAATGGCGCCATGGGACAAAGGGCAAATTTTGAGGAAACCTATTCGGGTGATACTTTTCAAGGCAGTTACATTGCCGGAGTTTATTATCCGGACAAAACACGCGTAGGATGGTGGAAAAATGGATATCCGGAATACTTTGCCAAAGTGTTGAACGCACCCAATTGGATTGGGATAAAGGTTTTGATAAATGGGGTGGCATTGGACCTGGCCACTTGCAAAAAGGTTTCCAGCTTTAAGCGAGAGTTGAACATGAAGGAGGGCTGGTATAGGAGAAGCTTTGATGCCGTATTGCCCAACAATGCCATGGTTCATGTGGATGTTACAAGATTTTTGAGTTTGGATTTGGATGAAGTAGGGGCAATTTCCTTTAAAGTTACGGTGGAGAATATGGATGCGGAAGTATCCTTTTTCCCATTTCTTGATAGCGGGATAACCAATGAGGATAGTAACTGGGACGATAAATTCTGGAACACTACTAAAGTATCTTCATCCGGCAATAGGGCTTTCATAGAAGCCCATACCATGAAAACCAATTTTAGGACCTGCACATTTATGCGGGCCAATTTGGACTATAACGGGGAATCGATTTCTGGTAGTCTAGAAGAACGTCAAGAGAATTTCGTCTCCTTGAAATTTTCGGAAAAGGTAAAAAAAGGGGGACAGCTAACCCTAACCAAATATGGAGGATATACCGTTTCTCGAAATCACCCTGAAAACGAGTTGGTCCATGCCGCCAATGAGGTGTTGGATAAGGCTTCTAACATGGGTTTTAGTAAGCTACTGGAAACGCAAAAAGAGTCATGGGCTAAAATTTGGGACATGAGCGATATTGTTATCCAAGGCGACATAAAGGCCCAACAAGGAATCCGATTTAATATTTTTCAGTTAAATCAGACCTATCTGGGAACGGATTCAAGATTGAATATCGGTCCAAAAGGTTTTACGGGAGAGAAATACGG
>JAUIGC010000081.1 GCA_030429835.1 Bacteroidia bacterium | reverse complement strand
AGACCCTTTGCACTTAAGGATTCTTGCATAAGTTCGAATGCCAGATTTTTTTGTTTTTGGTCCATTTCCTTCAACGAAACTCCTTGTCTCGTATAAATACCATTATCTACGTTAGACCATTTACGCCATTCAAGGTCTTCAACAGGATAGGTTGTCCGGCTTAATTGCTCTTGATCAAGGCCGTTTAAGAACTGTTTGGCAGCATCAATTATAGGTTTTGTGGAAATGCCCGTAGCCCGTATAGGAAAAAGATTTTCAATTTTACCATCGGAGGTAATTACACCTTGAAATTTTTCCGAAAGGGCTTGATCTTCCATTTGTTTAAAATAGGTCCTGGCATCCCTAGTTTGTCCTTTGGTTTGGCCGTAGGATATACATAACACTAAAACCATTAAGATGTTTAATTTTTGCATTTATGAAAGGTTTGTTCAACTATTACTTAACAGGCTTGGACATTATCTAGGTATCACTTAAAATATTCATCATGAACGTATTAAAGGTATGATATAATTGTCAAATATGAGCTTTGAATGTCGTTTTGGCATTTATCTCTTCTAGGATTTAATATTTAATTATTGAAGACATATATAATTATGAAAGCTTTAACAAGTTTGGATTAAACTTTTTGAGTTCTTTATGGTCTTATTCTTTGTACAAACAACTAAATTTTAGAACATTATGAAAAAAAATCTATCCCTAGTAGCACTTGTGTTTTGCTCAATTCTTTCTGCTCAATCTACTTGGAAGGCGGACAAGGCACACTCAAAAATCGGTTTTGATATTACACATCTCTTGATTTCTGAGGTGGATGGTAATTTTGACGAATTTGAAATTTCCGCTACCGCCGATGATACTTTTATGAATCCATCCTTTGATGTTTCAATCAATACTGCCAGTGTTGATACGGACAATGAAAGAAGGGACGGACATTTGAAAAGTGCCGATTTCTTTGATGTAGAAACCTATCCTACCATGACCTTTAAAACTACTTCCGTTGAGAAAACGGGTGACAATACCTTTAATATGACGGGTGATTTGACCATTCATGGGGTAACGAAATCCGTTACCTTGGAAGGTAAGGTAAATGGGGTTATCACGGACCAGCGCAGTCAAAAGTTAAAAGCGGGACTTAAAATTACCGGAACCATCAATAGAATTGATTTTGGAGTAGGGGAAGAAAGTGCCGCTGTTGGCAATGACGTGGACCTTACCATAAATTTGGAGATGGCACAACAATAAAAAGTATAAGAAAAATAAAAGCCCACTTTTAGTGGGTTTTTTTATGTCCGTAGATTACAAGGAAAGTGCCTACTGTATGCAGTTTTATTTTGCTTAAGGATAAAAACTTAATGCTCTTGGGAATACAAAAAGCGATTAATCTCCAATTTAATCCAATACCGCACTTATTCATTTCATATGACATAAGATTACCGAGGTTTATGTTGGATATTATGGCACTATTGGCCCTCTTTTTAAAGTGAACGATATAATTTCGGCTTAGATTTTTATAAATGTATTTTGAACACGTAATATTAGTTATATGTGGCACAATTATTTTAAATAGCGCCATAAATGGGGTATATTTGAAGCTTAAAGTATAGTGGTAGAAATTAAAAATTAAAGAACCTATTAATACATGAACCAAGAAATTGATCAATTAGCGGCGGATAATATAAGAGCATTGGCCGTAGCTATGGTAGAAAAGGCAAATTCAGGCCACCCGGGAGGGCCTATGGGAGGAGCCGACTATATGCATATTTTATATTCGGAATTTTTTAATTACGATCCAGCGGACATGCACTGGCCGTTCCGTGACCGCTTCTTTATGGACGCGGGCCACCTTTCTACCTTAATGTATGCACAGTATTATTTGTTGGGAAATTATAAAAAAGAAGACATTGCCAATTTTAGACAATGGGAATCCGTCACACCGGGACATCCGGAAGTGGATGTTGCCAGGGGCATTGAAAATACATCGGGTCCTCTTGGTCAAGGACATGCCATGGGTGTAGGGGCTGCCATTGCCGCAAAATTTTTGCAGGCACGTTTTGGTGAATGGATGAACCATAAAATCTACGGTTTTATTTCCGATGGTGGAGTTCAAGAGGAGATTTCCCAAGGAGCAGGACGTATTGCAGGACACTTGGGATTGAACAATTTTATAATGTTCTATGATTCCAATGATGTACAGCTTTCATCCAAGACCGATGAGGTAACCTCCGAGGATACAGCAAAAAAATATGAAGCCTGGGGTTGGAAGGTGGTAACGATTGATGGTCACGATCATGACCAAATAAGAAAGGCATTGACAGATGCCAATGCGGAAACCGAAAAGCCAACATTGATAATAGGCCATACCATTATGGGCAAAGGTTGTGTTACGGCGGACGGTGATATGTACGAAGGTTATACGGAGCTTCATGGCAAACCCATTGGGGATACCGGTGCAGACTATGAAAAGACCTTGAAAAACTTAGGGGCGGATGTTGATAATCCGTTTGATATCTTCCAAAAAGTATCAGAATTTTATGAGGATGTAGTTGGAAGAAAAAGAGCGGCGGCCCACGCCAAAAAATTAGAGATTGATGCATGGAGGTCTGAAAACATAGAACTTTCTAGCAAATTGGATAGTTTCTTCGATGGAAAATTACCCGAACTGGATTTTGGTTCCATAGCTCAGAAAGAAGGGCAGGCAACTAGGGCGGCATCCTCAAACGTTTTGGCCTATTTAGCCGAAAACGTTGAGAATATGATTGTTTCTTCAGCGGATTTATCCAACAGTGATAAAACGGATGGTTTCCTTAAAAAGACTTCCATTCTTAAAAAGGGAGATTTCTCAGGAGCCTTCCTGCAGGCTGGTGTTGCAGAATTGACCATGGCGGCCCTGGCAAATGGTATAGCGCTTCATGGAGGAATTATTCCGGTTGTTGCCACGTTCTTTGTTTTCTCGGATTATATGAAACCTGCAATACGTTTAAGCGCCATACAGGAATTGCCTGTTAAATTTGTTTGGACCCATGATGCCTTTAGGGTAGGGGAAGATGGACCTACGCATCAGCCTATAGAACAAGAGGCACAGATACGATTATTGGAAAAATTGAAAAACCATAGCCATGAGCAAAGTTTTGTAGCCTTGCGCCCAGCGGATTCCCAAGAAACAAATGTAGCTTGGAAAATGGCCATGGAAAACAAAAAGACCCCTACCGGACTAATATTGTCCAGACAGAACATAAAGGATGTGCCCGCCCAATCCGGTAATCGTTATGAGGAAGCATTGGGTGCTGAAAAAGGAGGATATCTGGTTAAGGAAACCAATGACCCTGATATCATTCTTATTGCCAACGGTTCAGAAGTGTCTACGTTAGTGGATGCATCAGAATTATTGGAGGAAAAGAAAAATCTAAAGGTCAATATAGCATCAATCCCGTCCGAAGGAATTTTTAGACAGCAACCAAAGGAATATCAGGAAAAAGTTATTCCTGGAAATAAACCTGTTTTTGGATTGACTGCCGGCCTGCCCGTTAATCTGGAAGGTTTGGCTGGTCCCAATGGAAAGGTTTTCGGACTTGAACATTTTGGATACTCTGCTCCCGCAGGTGTATTGGACGAAAAATTTGGATTTACGGGAGATCAGGTTTATGAACAAGTAATAGAATTTTTGAACAAGTAAAATAGAAATAAAATGAAATTTTTTATAGATACAGCGAATTTAGACGAGATAAAAGAAGCCCAGGACATGGGGGTTTTGGATGGTGTAACTACTAATCCGTCCCTAATGGCCAAAGAGGGTATTACCGGGAGCGAGAACATTCTTAATCACTATAAGAAAATATGTGATTTGGTAGATGGTCACGTGAGTGCAGAGGTGATTTCTACGGACTTTGATGGAATGGTAAAGGAAGGTGAGAAATTGGCCGCTTTAAATCCACAAATCGTGGTGAAACTCCCAATGATTGCAGATGGTGTAAAAGCTTGTAAGTATTTTTCAGATAAGGGAATAAAAACCAATGTAACCTTGGTATTTTCAGCAGGACAGGCTTTGTTGGCGGCAAAAGCGGGTGCAACGTATGTATCCCCTTTCATAGGTCGTTTGGACGATATTTCTACGGACGGTTTGGGGCTTATAGCTGATATTCGTCTTATTTATGACAATTACGGTTTTGAAACGGAAATCCTGGCCGCATCGGTAAGACACGTGATGCACGTGTTGGATTGTGCCAAAATAGGTGCAGATGTAATGACAGGTCCTTTATCTGCCATTAAAGGTCTTCTTAAGCATCCATTGACCGATAGTGGTCTTGCCAAATTTCTTGAAGATTACAAGAAGGGAAACTAAAATATGGATTCCATGCAATAAAAAAACACCCGGAACACTGGGTGTTTTTTTATTGCATTTGTGGTGAAAAGAATTTTGTATTGCCTTCAAGGGTATATTAAGTAAATTTACGGTTAGCCTAATAAATTTAAAATGCACAAATTGCTTAAGGTCTTTTTGCTAATTGTAACGGCTATAGTTTTGGTGTCTTGCAAGCAGGAGGTAAAGAAGGAACCGGAAAGTTTAAAATCCGAAAATGAGATTTTGAACCAGGCCAAGACTAATTCCATCGTAATGGTAGAAAAACCCAACGATGTTGCCACCCCAGAGGGTATGGTTTGGATTCCGGGTGGAGAATTGAAACAGGGTGCCGTTCCACAGGACAAGATGGCCATGCAACACGAAAAGCCTGCCATAGATGTTTTGGTCGATGGCTTTTTTATGGATATAACCGAAGTGACAAATGCTCAATTCGAGAAATTCATAAAGGAGACGGGTTATGTGACCACGGCGGAAAGAGCAATCGATTGGGAGGAATTAAAGAAGCAGGTTCCCGAGGGAACGGAAAAGCCCCATGATTCGGTCTTGCAGCCCGGGGCGTTGACATTTAAGAAAACAAAAACTTCGGTACCTAATCTTTACGATTTTTCACAATGGTGGAATTGGACCATAGGTGCGGATTGGAAACATCCCAATGGACCTGAAAGTAATATTATAGGAAAGGAAGACTACCCTGTGGTACAAATATCGTATGAAGATGCTTTGGCCTACTGCCAATGGGCAGGAAGACGCTTACCCACGGAGGCCGAATGGGAATTGGCAGCTCGTGGTGGTACGGGTGGAACAACATTTTTCTGGGGAGATGACGTTACGGTACTTCAGGAAAAGGCCAATACTTGGGAAGGGGAATTTCCGGTAACAAACACCAAAGCTGATGGGTTCGAATTTAGGGCACCGGTCAAATCGTATCCTCCAAACGACTATGGGTTATATGATATGGCGGGTAATGTTTGGGAGTGGACAAGTGATTGGTATAATACCAATTACTACAAGGAAGCTAAAGCTACGGATGAGGTTCAAAAAAATCCGCAAGGTGCCACAAACCCATTTACACCCAATAATCCTTATGCTAAAGAAAAGGTTATCAAAGGAGGCTCCTTTTTGTGCAGTGCTTCTTATTGTGCCAGCTATCGTGTTTCGGCCAGAATGGGTTCTAGTATGGACTCTTCCTTAGAGCACATTGGTTTTAGGACTGTAGCTTCTTTAGATATGATAAAATAAATCGTGTGTTCCTAGCTTAAAAAATTAAGAATTTCATCCAACTTGAGATTACTATTTCTACTCAGCGGTAATTTTTTATTTAAAATTTGAACGTGTCTGTGATTATAAAGTTCGATTTTCTCAAGGTTTACAATATAGGACTTGTGGACGCGCAGGAATTTGTCTTTCGGTAATCTGGCCATAAAGGATTTCATGGAAGATAGGACCAATACATTTTTTTCTTTAGTTACAATTTTCACATAATCGCCCAAGGCTTCTATCCAAAGCATATCCTTATAAAAAAGTCTAACTTCCTTTAAGTTACTTCTAACCATTAATACATTATTATCATTACTATTTTTGGAAAAGAGGTTATAGTTTGAAAATACCTTTTGTATGGCCTTTCTGAATCTTTGGGGAGTATACGGCTTTAATAGGTAATCCGTTACATTGTAGTCAAAGGCCCTGATGGCGTGTCTAGGATTTGCAGAGGTTATAATTAGTTGGATGGGCATATCCAATTTTTCGATTAAATCGAAACCATTCATTCCAGGCATTTCAATATCCACGAACAAAAGCTGAATCTCTTTATTTTCAATATCGTTAAAAGCATTTTCTCCATTGCTATATGAGCAGACCAATTCCAAGGCTTTAATTTCCCTAATCATTTTCTCCAAAAGAACCCTATGTAATGTGGAATCCTCCACTACGGCACATTTTAATGTTTTCATTTAGTTTAATAAAGTGTTCCGCTTTACATACGGCCTTTTGGCAAGAAGGTTCAATTTTAAAATATTATGATGATATGGAATGATAATTTAGGCTTCATTGATACGGATTTCTTCCTGTGAAAACTTTTAATAACTTACCTGTAAGTTTTTTTTCCAATACCCTACTTTTGTAGAACGAATTGAAAGAATTGTAATATTATGTCGGAAGCAATTGAGAGAGTAAAAACATTGATAATAGGATCTGGTCCTGCAGGGTATACCGCGGCCATTTATGCTTCAAGAGCAGATTTAAAACCTGTATTGTATACGGGCATGGAACCTGGAGGGCAGTTGACCACTACAACGGAAGTAGATAATTTCCCGGGTTACCCAGAAGGAATAGACGGACCTTCTATGATGGTACAGCTACAACAACAAGCCGAACGTTTTGGTACCGATGTTCGTATTGGAATGGTAACGGCGGTTGAGTTTAGCCAAAAAGTAGGGGGAATCCATAAGATTAAGGTGGATAATGAAAAGCAAATAGAGGCGGAAACCGTAATTATTTCAACTGGGGCTTCTGCCAAATACCTGAATATACCAAGTGAGCAAAGACTTAGGGGAGGCGGGGTTTCCGCATGTGCCGTTTGTGACGGTTTTTTCTATAAGGGACAGGATGTGGCTATTGTTGGAGCCGGGGATACTGCCGCCGAAGAGGCATCCTATTTGGCGAATATCTGTAATAAAGTGACCATGTTGGTCCGCAAGGATTTCATGAGGGCCTCAAAGGCTATGCAGCATCGGGTTCAAAGCCTTAAAAATATAGAGATAAGGTATAATACGGAAGTGGATGAAGTTTTGGGAGACCAAGTTGTTGAAGGACTTAGGATGGTGAATAACCAAACAGGGGAGAAAGAAGAAATTGCCATTACCGGACTTTTTATAGCGATAGGGCATAAGCCCAATACGGATATATTTAAAGGCCAATTGGATATGGATGAAACGGGTTATATTATTACCAAGGGCAAATCGACCAAAACAAACCTACCTGGAGTTTTTGCTTCCGGGGACGCTCAAGACAAGGAATATCGACAAGCAGTTACCGCTGCAGGAACCGGATGTATGGCGGCTTTGGATGCGGAGCGTTATCTGGCAACTATAGGTTCGGTAGAAGAGACTATAGCGGACAATTACAACATTTAAATAAATTATAAAGAATGAAAAAGCGCCTAAAAAAGGCGCTTTTTTTATGGTGTCAAAGTGCTAGTATTTTAATCGATTCGAATATAATTTTCTGCGTATACCCTATTTCCGTCGTCGTCCAAGGTTATTTGGCTGTAGTTGTTTTCGTCCAATACCAATTCAAACTTAAAGACCTGAACGGTATCCTGTATTTTCATCATTTCGGCAGAACCGTATTCTAAACGTTCTTCCAGCTCATTTTGTGTATTTGTATAGGAACCGTATCCAAACCATTCTGCCGGATCATCGGGTGAATACCGTGTCCACATGACTTTACCCTTACTATAAATTTTAATCTGTCGATAACCATTTACGTTCTGTAATGTATCCGACACACCCTGTTCATCATAATTATATCGGTTGATCAACTCCCAGGTTCCCTCTAAGGAATTCGGGCTTTGTAGTTTTAAAGTGGTAATACTGGTAAGGGACACCAATAAGAACATCAATAAAACAGACCCTAGTAATTTTTTCATGGCCCAATTATTTAATGGTTATTAATACCATAAAAGATACAAATAATATTAATAATTTAACAAAATTTATGGTAAATTGTTATGATATTTTTAATATACACCTATATTGACTCACCCGTTATATTGGTTCAAGGCATTCGTCAGGAAATCGATATCGGCTTTTCGATGTGAGGCTGTTAGGACAATACGACTCATAGTTTCGGAACTATCCTTGGGATAATTAAAATTGGTAACAATGATTTGTTCTTGTTCTAGAAATTGTACCAGTTCCTTATTCAAGAACGTAAATGTGGGATGGCCATTCATATATCTAAAGTGCCCTTGGGACACTATATTTTCCAAAAAATAATCCAAATTGGTCTTTAGGATATTCCTTCTTTCAGAGTATATGGGTCCAGCCTCTAAAAGGGTAGCCATTGCCGCTGGACTCGCAGGACTGGCGCCGCCATAAAACGAGGTGCTTTCCATTTGCAGCAGGTCTTCCCTATTACCAAAAATAGCCCCGGCCTGAATACCAAATCCTTTTCCAAGGGAACTGCAAACGAATAATTTTTTTGGGTTCAATACCTGTAAGGACTGGAATACACCACCACCATTGTTTCCAATAATTCCGATACCATGGGAATCATCCGCCACCAATATGATTTCATTAAGGGGAAGAATTTTCAGGCTTTCAAAATCCGGGTACCCGCCTCCCGAAAAATCAATGGTATCCATGAACAATACGGGGGTTTTTGCATTGGGTTCGTTCAAATAATTTCGCAAGGCAATATTTAAACTCGCAAAGGTCACATAGTTCTTTACCTGGTTTCGAAATAGGGCCGAGTGTGTGTTAGGGGCGTAGAAGGGTTTACAGGATTTTTTATGAATGAAATCAGATAAGAACTGTCCGGCTAAATAGCCCGAGGATTGAGTGATGCAGGCTTCACTCCCCACCAAGTCTGAAAGATGGTCCTCCGCCAAATCGAAGATGGAGAACTGAACATTTGATTTTCTTGATGCGCTGTAGTTGGTGCCGTATTTTCTTATATTTTTTATAAAGAGCTCCTGAAACTCCGGATGGTCCTGGAGGCCCAAATATGCAGTTCCCCCAAAATAGAGATATCGATGGCCGTTTAAGGTAATTTCTCTTCCAGGGAAAGAATCTATATGAATAGCCATACGCTTAAATCAAGGTTACACCACTTCCGGACAATGTTGGAAAAACAACCTCACCATCCTTTTTTATTTCAACGCCCTTGGCGATGTCTTCCTTTAAAAGCATTGCCCCGTCCATGTCTACGTAATCCAATTGTGGTAATAATTGTGCAATGGCCGAAATTCCAACGGAAGATTCCGTCATACATCCTACCATAACTTTTAGGCCCAATTCTTTCCCCTTTTTAATCATGCGTAGGGCAGGAGTCAGTCCACCGCACTTGGTAAGCTTAATGTTGATTCCATTAAAATGTAAGGCACATTTTTCCACATCGGCTTCAACAATGCAACTTTCATCCGCTATAATGGGTAACACACTTTGGTGCACGACCTTTTCCATACCTTCCCAATCATCTGCCTTTAAGGGCTGTTCCAGAAACTCTACGCCCAATTCCTTTAGGAGTGGGGCATTTTCGATAGTTTCTTCGGCCGTCCAAGCGCAATTGGCATCGATTCTAAAAATGGCGTTGGTATGATTTCTAAGTTCCCTAACAATGGCTACATCGTCTTCGGTACCTAATTTGATTTTGTATATGGGCCAGGGCACTTCCATCATTTTGGAGACCATTTCCTCAATGGGTGCTATGCCAATAGTGTAATTTGTAACCGGATAATGATCTTTTTGGGTACCCCAAAGTTCGTATAATGGTTTTCCTTTTAACTTTCCATATAGGTCGTGGGCGGCCAAATCCAATGCACATAAGGTAAAATTGGTCAGTCCCTTACTTTTGAGGAATTCATGGAATGTTTCAGGAGTTCTAAAATCATAGGACTCGATTTCTTCTCGAATCGCCTCTATTTCCTTCATCATGCTTTCCACTGAAATCCGGTAATAGGGATTACTTGTTGCCTCTCCAAATCCTGTATGCCCTTCCAGGCTTAGGGCCACGATAAGGGTATCTTGAAAATCATGCGATTCCCTAGAAATGCTGAAAGTGTGCCTTAATGCCAAAGTATGTTTGTGTAGCTTTATTTGCATGTTACTAAGATAGGGATATGCCCTATAATCCAAAATCAAAACCCACTGAAATTTCAGTGGGTCTGGTGGTTGAATGATTAAATTTTCAATTAGTATTTATGGACGCTTCCAGAAACTGATTTGTTCTTTTTAACGGTAGGATCTCCTTTATAAGATATGTTTCCCCCGCTACTCGCATCCGCCGTAAGAAGATCGGATACATTAACGCTAATATTAGATCCACTACTGGCTTCGGCGCGACATTCTTCCGAAATTAAGTCTTTTGCCCTTATATTGGCACCACTACTTCCATCCACATATACTTCTTTAGCATTTCCTGAAATTTCGATATTGGCGCCACTGCTTGCATCTATTTCCAAATGATTGGCTTTAACCTCAATGTTTAGGATGGAACCACTGCTGGAATCTATATTGATGTCATCTCCGGTAATACCATTCTGTGACGTTAGTTGTGCGCCACTGGAGCTTTCCAAGGAAGTAATTTCCGGTAAGGAAACAAAAACCTTTTTAGTGGCCCTGCCAATGTTTTCGATGGCATGTATTTTCAGTTTACCATTTCGGATGTCTGTACCGATCAAATCTATGATGTTTTCATCTCCTTCTACCGATATACTGAAATCCGATGCCTGGGTCACATAGACCTGTATTCCTTCCGAAGCATGTACTACATTAAAATCTTCGGTTACTTCCCTGGTCTCCTCTACAACGATACCGTTTCCGGCCTTTCCTGAACCAAAATCCCCGAAATTAATATCGAATCCACAGGAGGAAAGGAATATGGCAAGTACAAATGCGATGGTTACTCTAACTATTGTTGTCATGATGTTCGTTTTTTGATTGTTGTTTATTGAATGATGTAAAATTGATAAAATTGCTTCTCTCGTTTAAAATTATACTACCGAATTGTAATATTTCCTATCTGAATTGTAATAGTCCAATCAGTTTTGGGATATGGTCTTTCGCATAGTGGTATCGCCGTCCTGGGCCTTGATTTCTATGGTGCTGTCATTTGCATCGATATTGATATCCACCTTTTCCTCGTCGTTGTCCTTGGCATTGATGCGCACACCGTTTTCATCGATCTGCATTTTAAAGGATTCGCCATCGGTATCGTTAATATTGATGTCAATACCATTTTCATTGATCTTTACCCTGTTATTGGAATCCTCGTCAAATTCCATATCCGCAGGACAATCCAGGCACTTTAGTTCGTTGTCGCTTTCCATTTTCCAGGTATATTTATCCAAATTGTCGATGTCCCTATCCGTATCGGCTCTCATAACCCAACTACGACCATCGCCACGATCATAGGTAAGTACAGTACCCACTGGAACAAAAAGATTTACCCTAACTTCTTGATCGTTGAACTTACTGTTTCCTGGAATCTGCAAATAATTGTTCAGCATAAGATCATTGCCAGTAATGGTGTAATCGTATTCGATGGCCTCTGCAGTTTCCTTGGCACGGGCAAAGGAAGGTCCATTCGCTTCCCTACGGACCTCAATCCTAAAAATGGTATCTGTCGATTTTCTGATCCTGAACCTAACATCTTCGGATACCAAAATCTTTTCGCCCTCATTGTCATGGGTAATGATCATATTGCCCATATGCATTTTTCGGTCCCTGTTATATTCGAAGTTCGCCAAACTTATGTTCAAAGTATCCACGGAGTTTTCAAAATATATTTCCTTTTCTGATGTTGAACTGCCAGAGTATGCATGTGCCGCAGCCTCCCTAATTCCAAATACGACCAATAATATGATGGATAACAACCAAAGTCCCAAAAGACTGAATTTGGCAATATTTCCAATTGATTTAAGGTTCCTTACCAAAATCTTCAAACCTAAATAGAGAAGGAAAAAGAATGGGATTCCTATAGCGAAAAAAGCCAATAGGGAAACTAACCAGATGGGCATATTGCTGGAGTTGACCACATTGTAGAAATCTATTCCCGGTACGTTGACCATATCCAGAATTCCTACGGAAATCAACCCTACGAATAAACCAATTAGGGTAGAAGCACCTATGATGACCAATAATATCCCAATGAATTTGCCAAAGATTTTGAAAAGGAACATGATGATATCCCCAAGCGTATCAAAAAATGTTTTTCCTCCTTTTTTGACGGTATTGCCTACCTTTTCGTAGTCAACACTTTTTACACGATCCGCAACGTCCTCAAAACCCTCTTTGACTTTACGCTCAATATTACTAATGTTTACCGCTTCCCCACGCATGTCCAGTTT
>JAUIGC010000314.1 GCA_030429835.1 Bacteroidia bacterium | reverse complement strand
TTTATGAAAATTGAGTGGAGAAAGTTGCTTGAATCGTCGTCATCTATCAGCAAAATGGAGCTGAGTTTTCCAAACTTGTTCATAGTATATAATTTTACTCTAAAAGATAAGAAAAATCCTATTCAAATTAAAACTAAAACCTACCAATCAATAGTTTTATTGCCTAAAGTCGATAAAATATTATTGCATTGTGAAAAATGTTTGTTCCCGAACCAAAAGCCCCTATTGGCACTAAGTGGGGAAGGATGACCTGAAGAAAGTATATGATGTCTTTCCCTATCGATTAGTTTCATTTTTTTCTTGGCAAAGCCTCCCCATAAAAGAAATACCAGGTCGTTTTTATTCTCGGATAGTATTTTTATCACGGCATCTGTAAATATTTCCCATCCTTTACCTTGATGACTACCAGCTTGGTGAGCCCTTACGGTTAGGGTAGCGTTTAACAACAATATCCCTTGATCTGCCCATCTTTCCAAATTACCACTTACTGGATATGGTTTATTTAGGTCCGTTGAAATTTCCTTGAAAATGTTGATGAGGGATGGTGGGTGTGGAATCCCATCCTTAACCGAAAAACAGAGTCCGTTCGCCTGTCCCGGTCCATGGTAAGGGTCCTGTCCAAGGATAACTACCTTGGTATCATCAAAACGGCAATGGTCAAATGCGGCAAATATATCGCCTCCTTTCGGATAACAAGTGTGCTGCATATACTCTTCCTTTACAAATTGCGTTAAATCCTTAAAATAGGGTTTTTCTAATTCAGCCTGCAATTCCGACTTCCAACCAGGTTCCATCCGTACGTTCATAAAATTGACTCTGTTTTTAACAAAGCTAGTTTTATAACTCCAAAACACAAATCAAAACACTCCGAAGCTTCTTTTTTTGAAGTCGAGATTATTCTGTCCTTGACATAAATCCATATAATTTTTAACTTTATACTTCATTAATATCATGTCTGTTATGAAGAAAAACTTTATAGTGAAGACGGTATTAATTTTAGCGATTACCGTTTTCTATTTCTCGGAGGTATCGGCCCAAACATTATATGCCCTTAAAATTGATGGAAAAATTCGTGCGGAAGCCGTGGATATTACAGCGAAGTATCAGCCCCGTTTGGTCATGGGAATGGATCAAGCCATGCAATTCAAAGGGACCGTAGCTAAGTATTTGGTGAAAAAAAAGTCCATTGAGAACGATAATTCACTGTCCCCAATGGCCAAGTACGAGCTTTTAAAGCAGCTTTCCAGTAAGGAGACCATGGACATGGGTGATATTTTGGAATCGTACCGATTACAAGAATATATGCGGATAAAACCGCAGATTCAGCCCATCTTAAAACCAAGTAGGGAGCAACAGGACATTTGGGCGGCAAGATCGGAAGCTAATTAAGTCCAAATAGCCACAATTACCTAGGATTTGCTGATCTATCAAGATTAACTAATCCACTTTTTGTTGCTGGTTTGGTTTAGTACTTAGGATATTTTGTAGTTAATGAAGACGAAGTTTGGTGTACCCTTCTCGCGCTAATGATTTCCTATTCTACGAAACCAATCTCGAGATATTGTTGTTGAATTAGGATGTCTTTAGTTTGTCGCCTTCTTAGGTCTTCTACATATTCTTCATTGATGACGTTGTTGTTGAGCTCAGTGGATTTTATGGCCCAATGTAGGGCTTCATCCACCTTTCCCTGAAATTCGCTCAAAACGGCTAAATTGTGGCACGCCTTGCTACCTAAATTGGTATTCTCTTCTAAAACCAAAGGTTTTAATTTTTCTATGGCCATGGCTACTTCGCCATCTTGTATCATTCCGTACGTGTCCAACAATTGTTGATTTCCTTTGGTAAAGTATTCCCTGGTTATCACTTTTTCGGTGGGCTTCAGTCTCTGTCCATATGCCTTTCCAGTATTTTTACTTAAATCTAGGGCGCTTTGCCTGCGACTACCCAAGTTGTGAAATGCTTCGTTGAGATTTCCGCCTTGCGATGATAGTACGATTTGGTCATTCGTAACGATTTCATCAATCAACATTCTTTTAACAGGATCAAATATTCTCCATCCATTTTCAATAAGGGTTTCCACCGTTATTTCCTTTCCCTTGGATTTTTGCTCGGTACGCATGAGGTCCATTCGGGTAATCATCGCCTTTTTTACGGTAACCTTGGTATCCACATCAAAGTGCGCCAACGCGAATATGGCATCCACACCATGGATTTCGCACAAATCTGCAATTTCATTCCAGGCTGTGGTGTCCAGATGGCCCTCTCCTATTTTCTGGCCTATACCCGGCTGATTTATGACGTTTACAT
>JAUIGC010000080.1 GCA_030429835.1 Bacteroidia bacterium | reverse complement strand
GCTGAATTTACCAAGTCGGCAGAAATACTTGCCATGTATTGGGTAGCTTCGTCCGAGTACTTGTTTTTCCCGGACTGTTCTTCAATGTCCAAAACTTTTTGAAAGGAGTTTGCTGCTGGTTCAAATGCAGAGTCATCTCCTTTTTTTGCCAAATCGGCATAAATCTTACCTCTTGTGTGATAATATTGGGCCTGTAACTTTTCGTCAGCTCCAGATATACTGCCCATTGCGGACTCAATCGAAGTTTTTGCCGCTGCTGCGTCCCCATCTTTTAATGCCTTCTCAGCATCCTTTATCTCGTTTTTTTGGGCAAATCCTACCATTGTCAATGACAGGGCCGCTATTATTGAAATCTTAGTTTTCATTTTTCGAATCTATTTGTTATTAATTAGTGTTATTTATATATCGGTGCAAAATTAATCAATTCCCGTGCCAATTTTATTCAGGGTTGACTTCAATATCCTTAATATCGGCTCCATCCAGATCATCTTCCTCCTTCATCACCTTGGCGACAGCGGCAATTGAATCGTCACCCTTAATATTTATTAGCTTCACTCCTTGCGTAGCCCTTCCCATCACGCGCAGATCCTCTACGCTCATCCTAATAGCTATTCCGGATTTATTGATAATCATAAGGTCATCAGAATCCGTCACGTTTTTAATAGCTACTAAATTACCGGTTTTTTCGGTTATACTAATGGTTTTGACTCCTTTACCTCCACGATTGGTAATTCGATAATCCTCGATGCTAGATCTTTTGCCATAGCCATTTTCCGATACGACCAACAGTTCATCCTCAAAATTATGCACGGAAACCATTCCAATGACCTCATCTTCATCATTGGCCAAGGTGATACCTCTTACACCGGAAGCATTTCTTCCCATCGGCCTAGTTTTACTTTCTTCAAACCGAATCGCCTTTCCAGATTTTAATCCTAGGAATATCTGGCTGGTACCTGTTGTCAACTTCGCCTCTAAAAGCTCATCACCATCCTTGATCGTGATGGCATTGATACCGTTTTGTCTTGGGCGGGAATATTGTTCCAAAGATGTTTTCTTAACAGTCCCCTTTTTGGTAGCCATAATCACGTAATGACTGTTCACATATTCTTCATCTTTAAGATCTTGTGTACAGATAAATGCCTTTACCATATCATCCTGCTCAATATTTATAAGGTTTTGGATGGCTCTACCTTTTGAAGTTCTGCTTCCCTCGGGAATTTCGAATACCCTCATCCAGAAACATTTACCCTTTTGGGTAAAGAACAACATGTATTGGTGGTTGGTACCTACAAACAAATATTCCAAAAAGTCTTCATTTCTTGTAGAAGAAGCTTTTTGTCCTACTCCACCCCTATTTTGGGTTTTGTATTCGGTTAACGGGGTTCTTTTGATATAACCTGCCCTAGATATGGTAATGACCACCTGCTCGTTAGGTATCATATCCTCCATGCTCAAGTCTCCACCTGCAAAATTTATTTCGGAACGACGGTCATCACCGTATTTCTCCTTTACCTCAAGAAGCTCGTCCTTAATAATTTGCATTCTTCGCTCCTTTTTGGCAAGGATGTCCTTCAAATCTGCGATTGTTTTTATAATCTCTTCATATTCAGAACGTAGTTTATCCTGCTCCAGACCCGTCAATTGACGCAGCCTCATTTCCACGATAGCTTTCGCTTGAATTTCTGTAAGCTTAAACCGCTCCATTAAATTCTCCCTCGCTTCATCTGCATTGGAGGATGCCCTAATTATGGCAATAACCTCGTCAATATTGTCCGATGCAATGATGAGACCTTCTAGGATATGGGCCCTATCTTCGGCTTTTTTAAGCTCAAACTCCGTGCGTCTTACCACTACTTCGTGCCTATGCTCCACAAAGTGGTGTATCATATCCTTAACATTAAGCAATTGTGGTCTTCCCTTTACAAGAGCAATATTATTTACACTAAAAGAGGTTTGAAGTGCGGTATATTTAAATAGTGTATTTAATACGATATTTGGTATGGCATCCCTTTTTAGGATGTAAACAATTCGCATCCCTTTACGGTCAGACTCATCCCTAATGGTAGAAATACCTTCAATCTTTTTATCATTGATAAGATCGGCCGTTTTCTTGATCATATCGGCCTTGTTCACTTGGTATGGTATTTCTGTGACAATAATACATTCACGCCCTTGGACTTCTTCAAAAGTTGCTTTTGCGCGCATCACTATTCTACCCCTTCCTGTATGAAAGGCTTCCTTTACGCCATCATAACCATAAATAATTCCACCAGTAGGAAAATCGGGTGCCTTAATATGGTTCATCAATTCATCCACTTCAATGTCGTGGTTGTCTATATAAGCTACAGTTCCGTCAACAACCTCGGCGAGATTATGGGGAGGCATGTTTGTAGCCATTCCCACCGCAATACCGGAGGCACCGTTCACCAAAAGATTTGGTATCCGGGTTGGCAATACGGTAGGTTCCTGCAGGGAATCGTCAAAATTTAACTGATGATCTACAGTATCCTTATCGATGTCCGCCAACATTTCATCGGCAATCTTACGCATACGTGCCTCGGTATAACGCATGGCCGCCGGACTATCACCGTCGACCGAACCGAAGTTACCCTGGCCATCAATTAACATATAGCGCAAACTCCACTCTTGTGCCATTCTGACCATAGTATCATAAACCGAAGTATCTCCATGAGGGTGGTACTTACCCAAAACCTCTCCTACGATACGCGCCGATTTTTTATGGGCACTCGTACTTCTAACACCAAGTTCATGCATTCCAAAAAGTACCCTTCTGTGTACAGGTTTAAGACCATCTCGCACATCTGGCAGTGCTCGTGACACTATGACCGACATTGAATAATCAATGTAGGCAGATTTCATTTCTTCTTCAATATTGATAGGAATCAATTTTTCTCCTTCAGCCATGGTAAATTTTTAAATGTTTTTTATTAGTAAAAAAGCATGCCAATATACGCAAAATCGAGGGGTCTGAAGAACTCTAAAAAGTATTTATTCAATATTTTATTAACATAAAACGTAGTCATATTGGTTGATAATTAAAGAGGTAAGGATTTTGATTTAGCGAACTTTTTTCGTCATTTAGAACAACTTTAACGAATATAGGTACGGTATTTGCCCATGATTCATTGATATTTAGTAATTTTATAGTTGATAATTCAATATATGGACGACAATTTTTCACCTAGAGTAAAGGATGTAATTGCTTACAGTAAAGAAGAAGCTTTAAGGCTCGGGCATGATTTTATCGGTACGGAGCATTTAATGCTTGGGCTGTTGAGGGATGGAAGTGGAAAAGCAATAAGTATTTTGGATGCCTTGGACGTAGATTTAGATCATTTGCGCAGAAAGGTGGAAATACTTAGTCCTTCCAATCCCAATGCAGGGAATGTACAAAAAGACAAGAAAAATCTTCATTTGACCAGACAAGCGGAACGCGCCTTAAAAACGACCTTTTTAGAGGCCAAGCTGTTCCAAAGTTCATCAATAAACACCGCTCATTTGCTGCTATGTATTTTACGCAATGAAAACGACCCTACAACTAAATTGCTTCACAAGCTAAAAGTAGATTATGATGGGGTTAAAGAGCAATTCAAGTTTATGATAACCAGCGATGACGAAATAGTGGATTCGCCAACATCAGAATCCTTCCCAAGTGATTCGGACGAATCTAATGAGGGAAAGGAAAGTACTTTTGGAACCAACCCAGGAAATAAAAGCTCCAAAAAATCCAAAACCCCGGTGTTGGACAATTTTGGAAGGGATCTTACCCTTATGGCGGAGGAAAACAGGTTGGACCCTGTCGTGGGAAGGGAAAAGGAAATAGAACGTGTTTCGCAAATTCTTAGCAGAAGAAAAAAGAACAACCCTCTTTTAATTGGTGAACCGGGCGTGGGTAAAAGTGCCATTGCCGAAGGGTTGGCACTCAGAATAATAAACAAAAAAGTATCCCGTATTCTTTACAATAAAAGAGTAGTGACCTTGGATTTGGCTTCTTTGGTAGCGGGTACGAAGTATCGTGGCCAGTTTGAGGAACGAATGAAGGCCGTAATGAACGAATTGGAGAAAAACGATGACGTAATCCTGTTCATTGATGAGATTCATACGATTGTAGGGGCAGGAGGTGCTACCGGTAGTTTGGATGCCTCCAATATGTTCAAACCTGCTTTGGCCAGAGGGGAGATACAATGTATAGGGGCCACTACACTGGATGAATACAGACAGTACATCGAGAAGGATGGCGCCTTGGAAAGAAGGTTCCAAAAAGTAATAGTAGAGCCTACAACAGTAGATGAAACCATAGAGATTCTACACAATATTAAAGGCAAATACGAAGATCACCACAATGTTAGCTATACGGATGAAGCTATAGAAGCCTGCGTTAAGTTAACGAATAGGTATATGACGGACAGATTCCTACCGGACAAGGCTATTGATGCCTTGGACGAGGCAGGTTCCCGTGTGCATATAGTAAATATGGACGTTCCAAAACAAATTTTAGAGCTTGAAAAGAAACTGGAAGATGTTCGGGAACTTAAAAATTCGGTAGTCAAAAAGCAAAAGTATGAAGAGGCTGCCAAATTGAGGGATGATGAAAAAAGATTAGAAAAAGATTTGTCCATTGCCCAGGAAAAGTGGGAAGACGAAAGCAAACTTCATAAGGAAACCGTTACAGAAGACAATGTAGCCGATGTAGTTTCCATGATGAGCGGTATTCCCGTAAACAGAATTGCGCAGACCGAAAGTAATAAACTGGCAGGGTTGCCTAAGCTTATTAAAGCCAATGTTATTGGCCAAGATGAGGCGGTGGCCAAGGTATCCAAAGCTATTCAAAGAAACAGGGCAGGTTTAAAAGACCCCAACAAGCCTATAGGTTCATTTATATTTTTAGGACAGACAGGTGTGGGCAAAACCCAATTGGCAAAAGTAATGGCCAAAGAGCTTTTTGATTCCGAGGACGCACTTATTCGGATAGATATGAGCGAGTATATGGAGAAATTCGCTATATCAAGATTAGTAGGTGCACCTCCAGGCTATGTAGGATATGAAGAGGGCGGTCAATTGACTGAAAAGGTTAGGAGAAAACCATACTCTGTGATTCTTTTGGACGAAGTGGAAAAGGCCCATCCAGATGTTTTCAACATGTTGTTGCAAGTTTTGGACGACGGTTACCTGACAGATAGCCTTGGGCGGAAAATCGACTTTAGGAACACCATAATCATTATGACCTCGAATATAGGGGCCCGACAATTGAAGGATTTTGGTCAAGGAGTAGGCTTTGGAACCTCGGCTAAAAAAGAACAGGCCGACACGCATCAAAAAGGGGTTATAGAAAATGCCTTGAAAAAGGCTTTTGCCCCGGAATTTTTGAACCGAATTGACGATGTTATTGTGTTTAACCCATTGGAAAGGGAACATATCCATCAAATCATAGATATTGAGCTATCCAAATTGTACAAACGTATTAAGGGAATAGGCTATGAATTAAAGCTTTCCGAAGCTGCAAAGGACTATATAGCTGAAAAGGGATTTGACAAACAATATGGTGCCAGACCTTTAAAAAGGGCAATACAAAAGTATATTGAGGATGCCTTGGCAGAGGAAATAGTCAATTCCAAATTGAAGGAAGGAGATACCATAAACATGGATTTGGATGAGAAAAAGGAGGAACTTACCATTAAAATTGATAAACCTGAGGAATCTCCAAAATCCGAATAATAAAGTTAATTAATAAAAAAAATGATGAAGGGCATCTCGATTGAGATGCCCTTCTTTATGTTTAATTGTATACATCAATAACCGTAAGAAATAAAATACAAAATATTAGACCTCACGTATTACGTGAGATATTTACGCCTTTAATCTAATTATTTATCATCATCAAGACAATCCATTTATTTTCGTTGCAGACACTATAATACACATAAAATGAAGGTAGGATCTGTGAACAAAAAGATCATAGTAAGGGAGTATAATCTCGAGGTTGGTAAAATTCAGGTTTTTGATGATTATATGGTATCCATTTTTGATGAGGGTGCCACTTTAACCTTGGAAAGAGCGTATCAAATAATAGGAATTTCTGAGATACATTTTAGAAACAAAAATTTTGGCTTTATAAGTCTTAGGAAAAATTCTTATGCCATTGACCCAACCATTTATAACTATTTAAAAGAGCTGGAAAACCTAAAGGCGTTCGCCATAGTATCGGTCAAGGAAATAGATATGCACAATTTCAAAATCGAAAAGCTTTTTTACAAAAAACCTATGAAATTTTTCATAGAGTATGACAATGCCCTTAAGTGGATCAAACGAAGGATATCTTCAAAATAATGTACTTTATTTTTCGTTCGTGCCTGCCCCTTCTGGTTCTTGTTTTTCCGGTGTAGAGAACAAATCGATAAAGGCACTACCCATATCTTCTAAGATATCAGTAGCCGTCAAAGCCTGATATCCCTTATTTGCTATGGATAAATCTGCGGATCTACCATGGAGATAAACCCCAAAAATGGCCGCATGTAGGCTTGGGTATCCCTGAGCCACTAAACCTGTAACAATTCCGGTAAGGGTATCCCCGCTACCCGCAGTAGCCATACCAGGATTACCAGTCGTATTAATATAGCCTCTACCCTTAAAAAAGGTTATGGTATGGGCTCCCTTGATAACCATAACCACATTTTGTTTTTCTGAAAACTCCTTAACCTTTTTTAGCTTTTCAAAGTCATCCTTCCATTTTCCAACAAGCCTTTCAAGTTCCTTAGGATGTGGTGTTAGAATAGATTCCTCGGGTAAAAATTGCAACAAATTTTGGTTTTTGGACAATATATTAAGGGCATCCGCATCCACGACCAATGGCACTTTATTTACTTTTAAAAATTTCTCCAGGGCCTTGACCGTTTTATCCTCCGTACCCATACCAATCCCAATACCAATGACCGTTGGTTCTATTTCAAAGTTAATAGCTTCTATTAAGGATTCTCCATTGGTCAAAACCATTACTTCTGGAACCGACGTCTGTACGATTTGATAACCGCACTCCGGAACATAGGCCGTTACCAATCCACTCCCAACTTTTAAGGCGGATTTACTGGCCAAGGTCACCGCACCAATTTTTCCATAACTTCCACCAATGATCAGGGAATGTCCATAGGTTCCCTTGTGTGAATATTTAGTTCTAGGCCGATAAAATTGAAGCACTTCATTCTTTGCTATCAGTTCATACTCCGTTTCGGTCTCACTTAAATATGATGCATCCAAACCTATATCTAAAACCTCCCATTGCTCAACATAAATTCCTGTTTGGGGAAGAAAAAAAACCAATTTTGGAACTTGAAAACTCAGCACGTAATTAGACTGTATTACGGAGGCCGAATCTTTTGGAACGCTATCCGTAAAAAGTCCAGATGGAATATCCACCGAAAGAATAAATGCTTTGGTCTTGTTTAAATGCTGAATCAATTGCGATACCCAATCACTGGGAGCTCTGTTCAGACCTATTCCAAATATGGCATCTATAATAATATCATCAGGGTCAATACTTGGAAGTTCACTATCGGCATCCAAAAAAACGGGCCAAATCTTTCGATCTTTTAGTCGATCTAAATTGGTAAGGAAGTCTTTTGAACGTTTTTCACTATACTTAACGACATAAACGGCAATATTGTACCCATGTTCCCAAAGGTGCCTGGCCAACGCAATACCATCTCCCCCATTATTACCTATTCCACAAAACAAATGAATTTTTACCGGTGCTCCTTGCATTCTTAAATGCATCCAATTAAAAATCTGGGTCGCGGCCCGTTCCATAAGTTCATCGCTGGATATTTGCTGCCTTTCTACGGTTGCCTTATCGGCATTATAAATTTGTTGAGCGGTAAAAACCTTCATTTCCTACTATAAATTGATTTAAAAAGTAACGATTCCATAAAAATTTGTGGAATCATTTGAATAGCTAGTCAAATGTACTACTTTTGGACCTCATCCTTTTAAAAATGAACTGTACTAGTAAGGACACTATGTTTTTATCCACTTCATTAAAACAACCTTTTAATGCACTTACAGTATTCTTCACCCCTGTGGGGTAAGAAAATATGTACCTCCGCGACTGTGTTTTTTAACACGATTCCTATAAATTCAATTTACATCTTATTCTAGAATGAAAGTCTTGAAATTTGGGGGCTCATCGGTAGCTAGCCCCGAGAATATTATAAAAATCAAAAACATTCTGTCATCCTATGATGATAGAATTATTGTTGTAGTATCTGCCTTTGGTGGAATTACCGATCAACTTTTGCAAGCAGGGGATTTAGCTGCAAGTCAAAAAACAGGATATAAGGAGGTATTAAGGGAAATCGAGTCCAGGCATTTGGATACTGTTAAGGAATTAATACCCATTACTTCGCAAAGCAAGGCGCTGAGCAAGGTTAAATCAGAATTGAACGTTTTGGAAACGTTACTGGAGGGCGCCTATTTTATCGGTGAGATTACACCAAAACTATCGGATAAAATAGTAAGCTTTGGGGAACTACTTTCCTCATATATCATTAGTGAATATTTGATATCAGAGGGACTGGACGTTGTTTATAAGGATAGCAGAGACTTGATAAAAACATTTAAGCTGGCAGGTAAAAATGTGGTAGACTTTGCCCTTACCGATTCCAATTGTAGAGAATTTTTTGCCAAAAATACGGCATCAATAAGTGTTTGCCCAGGATTCATAGCCACATCAAAAAATGATGAAATTACTACCTTGGGCAGAGGAGGTTCCGATTATACTGCAGCTATTTACGCCGCAGCATTGGAAGCGGATATTCTTGAAATATGGACCGATGTAAGTGGTATGTACACTGCAAATCCCAAGTTGGTGAAACAGGCAAAGGCAATTACCCATATTTCTTATGAGGAGGCGATGGAACTTTCACATTTTGGAGCCAAGGTATTATATCCCCCAACAATACAACCTGTGTTGTCTAAAGGAATATCCATAATCATAAAAAATACATTTAAACCTGATGAGGCAGGCACCCTAATTACAAAATCCAAAAACGACAGTGGAAAAACGGTTCGTGGTATAAGCCATATTGGCAATATGGCGCTTCTTTCTTTGGAAGGACCTGGAATGGTTGGCATTCCCGGGATTTCAAAAAGATTTTTCGAAGTATTATCGCAAGCGGATATCAGTGTCGTCCTAATTACCCAAGCATCCTCGGAGCACTCCATTTGCGTTGGCATATCAGCCGATGATGTAGAAAAATCAGTGGAAATTGTAAACGATGCCTTTGCCTATGAAATAGAGAGAGGTAAAATAAAGCAGGTAATACCAGAAAAGGGACTTGCGATTGTTGCTCTGGTAGGTGACAACATGAAAAGTCATCAAGGACTCAGCGGTAAGATGTTCAGCACTCTAGGAAAGAACAACGTAAACATAAGGGTTATAGCCCAAGGGGCCTCTGAGAGAAATATATCCTGTGTAATTAACGAAAAAGATGTAAAAAAAGCCCTGAACGCACTTCATGAAGAGTTTTTTGAGGAAAACGTCAAACAGCTTAATCTTTTTGTCATGGGAGTTGGCAACGTGGGTGCCAAATTTTTGAATCAAATAAAAGCACAGGAAAAATATTTGAAGAAAAACTTGAAGCTGAATGTACGTGTCATTGGTATGTCCAATTCAAGAACAATGCTTTTTGATGAAAAAGGAATACATCTCGATAAATGGGAAGAAGTTTTATCCAAAGGTGAAAAGGCGGATAGACAACTTTTTATACAAAAGGTAAATGACCTAAACTACCGCAACAGCATTTTTGTGGATAATACCGCAAGTGCTGAAATAGCGGGGACCTATCCCTCGTTTTTAGGCAATAGCATATCGGTGGTGACCTGTAATAAAATAGCATGTTCGTCTGACTATGAAAACTATTCGAACCTAAAGTCCCTGGCAAGGGAATACAGTGCTCCTTTTTTGTTTGAGACCAATGTAGGCGCAGGACTTCCCATAATAGACACATTGAAGAATCTGATTGCCTCCGGAGACAAAATACTTAAGATACAGGCCGTTCTATCCGGTAGTTTAAACTTTGTCTTTAATAATTTCAATGATACCACCACATTTCAGGAAATCGTAAAACGGGCGCAAAAAGAGGGTTATACCGAGCCGGATCCTAAAATAGATTTAAGTGGAATTGACGTTATGCGAAAAATACTCATCTTGGCAAGGGAGAGCGGATATGTTTTGGAAATTGATGATATCAAAAACGATTCCTTTTTACCTGAAGAAAGTTTGGCTACCAAAAACAACGAGGAGTTCTTTGAGTCTTTGTCAAAATACGAAGCAGATTTTCAGAAAATATATGGTAATGCCAAGGTCAAGAACTGCAAACTCAAGTATGTGGCCCAATTTGAAAACGGTCAGGCCAGTGTTGGGCTACAGGAAATTCCCAAAGGCCATGATTTTTACAATTTAGAGGGAAGTGACAATATTGTTCTATTTTATACCGAAAGATATCCAAGTCTGCCCTTGATCATCAAAGGTGCGGGTGCGGGCTCCGAGGTTACCGCCTCTGGTATTTTTGCGGACATCATAAGAATTGGTAATTTTTAATTATGGAAGAAGTGAGAGTGTTCTGTCCGGCGACCATTGCCAATATTTCCTGCGGTTTTGATGTCCTAGGTTTGGCCCTCGATTGCGTTGGCGACGAAATGGTCGTGCGAAAAACCAATAAGAAGGGAGTTTTTATTACAAAAATTGATGGACAGAACCTACCCCTTCAAACCGAAAAAAATGTGGCCGGTGTCGCGGGCTTAGCCCTACTAGAAAAATCAAACTATCCCGGAGGATTTGAAATAGAAATCTATAAAAAAATCAAACCGGGAAGCGGTATTGGCAGTAGTGCAGCGAGTTCTGCGGGAGCGGTTTGGGCTATGGACTATTTATTGGGACGCCCTTTCACAAAAACCGAATTGGTGACTTTTGCCATGGAAGGTGAACGCCTGGCCAGCGAGGTAGCCCACGCGGATAATGTGGCCCCTGCCCTTTTTGGCGACTTTACACTGGTAAGAAGCTATACACCCTTGGACATTGTTCCTATAAAGGCACCGAAGGAATTATACGCAACTATAATCCATCCTCAAATTGAAGTAAAGACATCGGACTCCAGAAAAATTCTAAAAACCACATTGTCTATGGAAACAGCCATTAAACAATGGGGAAATGTTGGCGGATTGATAGCCGGGTTGCTTCAAAATGACTACGAACTGATAGGTCGTTCTTTAGAAGACCATATCGTAGAACCCATACGCTCCATACTTATTCCTGGCTTTGATAAGGTCAAAAAAGCATCACTGGAGGCAGGCGCTCTTGGCGCGGGTATTTCTGGATCGGGACCTTCAATTTTTGCCCTGTGTAAGGGAAGGGACAACGCGGAAAACGTAGCTAGGGCCATGAAAGAAGTGTATGAGAATATAGGTGTGGAACATGATATTCATGTGTCCAAAATAAATCATGAAGGAGTGAGGCTCGTTTAATATCGGCCTAATTACAATAAAAAAATAGCACATTGAAATTTTACAGTCTACATAAAAAAGCACCGGATGTTTCCTTTAAGGAAGCCGTAATCAATGGTATAGCACCGGATAAGGGACTTTACTTCCCAGAACGTATTGAACCACTTCCAAAAAGCTTTTTTGAAAAAATTGAGGAACTTTCAAACCTCGAGATAGCTTTTAATACCATCCATCAGTTTGTAAGTGACGAAATACCTAATGAAGTACTGCGCAAAATTCTTGATAATACATTGGATTTTGAGTTTCCAGTAGTGGAAATTGAAGATAACGTAGCAACCTTGGAACTTTTTCACGGTCCTACCATGGCGTTTAAGGATGTTGGTGCCCGGTTCATGGCCCAATGCTTGGGTTATTTTTCCCAAGACAACAAGACAGAGGTCACCGTTTTGGTGGCAACATCTGGAGATACTGGAGGCGCCGTGGCTAATGGATTCTTAGGGGTTGATGGTGTAAAGGTTGTTATCCTCTATCCTAGCGGAAAAGTAAGTGATATCCAAGAAAGACAATTGACCACCTTAGGTCAAAATATTACGGCACTGGAAGTGGAGGGTACTTTTGATGATTGCCAGGCCATGGTAAAAACAGCTTTTCTGGACGAAAAACTCTTGAAGAACATGAAATTGACCTCGGCCAACTCCATTAATGTTGCCCGTTGGTTACCGCAACTGTTTTACTTTCTTTTTGCTTATAAACAAGCTAAAAATAGCTGTAAGGAAATTGTATTTTCTGTGCCCTCCGGTAACTTTGGGAATATATGTGCCGGTATGGTCGCCCAAAAACTGGGAATGCCCGTAAAACATTTTATAGCGGCGACCAATGTCAATGATACGGTTCCCGAGTTTATGAAAACTCAATCCTATAAACCTAAACCTTCTACTGCAACTATCTC
>JAUIGC010000079.1 GCA_030429835.1 Bacteroidia bacterium | reverse complement strand
AACGATACTTAAGGACAAACGCCGCAATACCTTGACTATTTAGCCATTTTGCCACATCAATACCTTCGCTTTGTATACTCAGGGTATGAAATGCACCTCCCGGAGCAACGATTACCGCTGTGCCATTGGCAGTGGCTTTTGGAGGCAGAAAAGTGGTTATCGTTGGATCGATTACATTATAGACAATAGGAGTGTTGAATTGATTTTTTTCACTTAATCCCTCTTTCCAGGTCCAATCCTCAGAACCGGGAGCCTTGCCTTCATACAGTTTTATTTCCTGTTGGGCATATATGAAGTGCGTAAAAACAAAATAGAGAAGTAAAAGGGCTGTTCTTTTAATATGCATGTATCTCAACATTTTAAATAGATTGTCTCAATTTGTTACAATGATATATTGATTTTTTTATTTATACCTATTTTTTTAGCCCAAAAAATCAATATTACATGATTTATTATTGAATATTTTGACAAATTGAAGAAAATATGAAATTAGTTCAATCTCTTATTGGACCTATACTTTACGGGTAGTTTTCTTGGAATTCAAAGGAAGTTTTATGCGCATTTCCATTATCTTCCTTTAACTTTGTCCCAAGCTATATGCCCTTTGAAAAAAGCCGTCCTGTTTATGGTCATCAGTACATTTTCATTTACGCTCATGAATGCGTTTGTGAAATACCTGAGCCATTTTCCCACTTTTGAGATTGTTTTCTTTAGATCTATTGGGTCGCTTTTTTTGGCCACTACCTATATCCTGTATAAAGGAATCCCGATTTTGGGCCATAATAGAAAATTGATGCTCTATCGATCTTTTGCCGGACTTACGGCCATGAGTCTTTTTTTTATGTCGCTAAAGTATATTCCAGTAGGCACGGCGGTTTCTTTAAGATACATTGCACCTATCTTTGCGGCTTTTTTCGCCGTATTCTTGCTTAAGGAGAAATTGCGGGCTGTACAGTGGCTGTTATTTATTGTTGCTTTCTTTGGCGTTTTAGTAATAAAGGGCTTTGGAGACTCCTTAAATACGACAGGCCTTTTATTGGTATTAATAGCCTCGGTTTTTAGCGGTATGGTCTATGTTCTTATTAGAAAGATTGGAAAAGGGGACCATCCCTTGGTAGTCGTCAACTATTTTATGTTTATAGGTACGCTTGTTGGAGGAATATTGAGCATTAAAAACTTTGCCCTACCTCAAGGAAATGAATGGATATTACTATTAAGTTTGGGCATTTTTGGTTTTTTTGGTCAATTGTTTATGACCAAAGCCTTTCAGGTGGCTAAAACTACCTTGGTTGCACCATTAAAATATATTGAGGTCATCTTTACCGTTACCGTAGGGGTATTTTGGTTCGGTGATATTTATTCGGTCCTTAGTATATTGGGCATTGCACTGATCGTTGGTGCTTTGGTTGCCAATGTGTTTATCGGTAAGCGCTGATAATAAAATCCAATACTATCTTCCTGTACGTGTTTCCGCAATGCTCCCGTTAATGTCATTAACGGAATTCAGCACCGCAGTCCTTATTTCATTTTCTATTTCTTGGGAATACTGCATAAAAAGAATTGCAGCGGCAATGAACATCATTAATATTAGAATATCCGTCATCAATTTGGCGTCCAAGCTATTTTTTGAAGTTTTCATCATCCGAAGTGTTAGGTTCTAATACCTAAATTTAGAAATTATTAACATTATTAACAAATTTTTAAGAAAGAAAATTAACTGTACAGTCCGATAACCTGAACCGATTCGATGATTTCTTGGATTAAGCGTGTGAAAAATTCGATGAAATACACAAAATTTTAAGAAAAAAGCTAAAAACCTATGAAAACCTATGAATTTTTGTCAAGTCTAGAGTGAATCACTTTTGGGAACTTTGTCCTGTTGAACCCCAAAACCCAGTATTATGAGAAATACTCTAGCTTACAAAATGATAATCGGGTGTAGCCTATTCATAGGTTTTTATACCCTTAATGCCCAGGGCAGTTTGGTGGTTTCCAGTGAGACCCATCAATTGACCGAAACGGAAAAACGGCTCCAAAACTACGAGGACCTAAAATCCTTGGGTTACACGGAAAAGGAAATTTATCAGGATTTAGGTAATGCACATTTTTTGTCGCACAACTATGAAACAGCGTTGTTCTGGTATGAGAAATTGAGCGAGATTAGTCCAGATGGCCATTTGGATGCTTCCTATCAGAAGCGCTATGACCATGCGCTATCAAAATTGGGAAAAACGGCAAAGCAGGAAAAAGAGGATGAGAATTGGACAGAGCTTGTAAAGTCCGATTATCACATGACCTACGCTTCCCCAAATTCCAACAAGCGATTTACGCAAAGAAAGAATTTTAGGCCTTTGCAAATCGATACCGAGTTCAGTACGGCCTCTTTGGGAAACGACAAACCTTTTTTGAATCCCAATCAGGGAACGCCAAAGGTAAAGGAGTTTACCTATGAAAGTCCTGCTGTGTTGACAAAGGACGGGAAAACCGCCTATTTCAGTAAAGAGGTTTGGGTAAAACCAACCACTGGCATATTTTCTAAAAAGCAAAAAGTCCACCGGATTTTTAGGGCGGACAAAGTAAATGGAGAATGGAAATCCATTAAGGAATTGGCATTGTGCCCTAAGGAATATTCCGCATTACATCCGGCAATTTCAAAGGATGGCACGAGGCTTTTCTTTGCTTCCAATATGCCAGGAACCTTTGGGGAGTTCGATATTTATGTGACTACTATAAAATCCAACGGTATTGTTGGGGTTGCCAAAAACTTGGGTACCAAAGTGAATACCCTAAAAAATGAAATGTATCCCAAGGTCATGGAAGGAAACACCTTGGTTTTTGCATCGGAAGGCCATCAAGGATATGGCGGATTGGACGTCTATATGGTAGAGGTTGAAAAAAGAAATGTAGGCCTGGCCATGAATATGGGTAGCACCATAAACAGTCCTAGCGATGACTTCTCCATTCAATTTACGAATGAGCGTGGTATGGGCTATGTAATGTCCAACAGAGGTGGAAATGGCAAGGCCATGGAAATGGTCGCATTCTCCTACTTTGATGAAAACAATACCAAGAATGTTAGGGATTTCCATTTGATGGAAGCCATGAATACAGAAACTAGAACCCAGTACTCATCATCAGTTTTTGAGGATGAAAATTAAATAGATGAAATTCCCCCCGAATCTTTTCTATGATGAACCATACAAAGGAAGTTAACCCACATCCCTAGAATGTGATGTTAACGCCCCCAATCCTTTGAAGATAATTTTACTCGAACGTTAAACCCTACTCAAATGAAAAATATTCTTAAAATATCGGCAAAAATAGGACTCCCACTTATCCTGTTCATGTTTATGGGAAGCCTAAATGTACTTGGACAAGAGACTGGTACCAATTTAAACTCCAGTAGTACGTATCATAACCAATTGTTCTTCAATAGATATTTGATCAACCCAACCTTTTCCTTGGTAAGGGAGAACAAATCCTATTTAAATATTTTACATAGAAACCAGTACGCCACTTTTGATGACAATAGTCAGAACTACTTTTTGGGTTTCAGTAATATGTTGAACGATAAAACGGCCATAGGAATTGGTGTGTACAGTCAGTGGGCAGGAGTGGTGCAGGAGTTTGGTTTTAATGCCAACTACGCCACGGCAGTAAAACTTGGCGATAAGAGCACACTTACTTTTGGTACCAATGTTACTTATTTTAATCAAGGATTGGATAAAAATCGTGTGGTCATATCCGAAACGGACCCGGAAATTGCAGAATCCAGAAAGGAAAGTAAAATTGCCGTACAGCCAGGGATCAACTTATCCATTGGGAAATTCGATTTTGGGCTTTACGCAGAGGATTTACTTAGATATAACCAAACTACCGATGAATTTTTGACCAATCTATCCACTAGAAGTGTAAAGGCCTCCCTGCAATATACCCATACGTTCAATGCAGGAAGGGGATTGTTTGAAAATGCCCGTTTGATGCCTTTGGGACAAGTAGGTAAAAACGAGGATGGAAGCATATACTATTTAGGTTCCCTTTTGTTGGACCTACCAAATTATGGATGGTTGCAAACAACTATAGACCAAGAGTATGGAATGTCTGCCGGTGTGGGGTTCAACTTCAGTAAGAAAATGTCCTTGGGATACTTAATAGAGAAGGACCTTTGGCAAAATGAATCCAACCTAGGCTGGAACCACGAGGTATCCTTGGCCTATAAATTTAAGGATGAGGATATGTCCATCACCATTGCAGATCGCTCCAATGACAGTAAAATAGATGCCATTGTACGCAATTATGAAGAACAGATTGCCGATTTGATTTCGGAGCGGGACAAAGCCCAAAGAAAGGAGCAAAGAGCCGAGAAAAAGGGATTGGCCTCTACCCAAAAATCAGCCAAACCTTCTATTGATGAGGCATCTTTGGTAAGTAATGGCGCAAGTAATACAGATGCCAATGACTTGGCCTATCAAAATCGGTTGATATTGGATGAACTAATATTAAGACAGGATTCCATAGAGGAGGCGCGGACTTTGGCCTTTGAGAAGAAGTTTGAGACCATTGTGAGGCTATTAAGGAACGATATCAAAAATAGTGTCGATTCCAACATTCAAAACTTCAAGTTGGAGGAAAGGACTATGATGGCCGCAAAGCAAATGGAAGAAGAGCATGCTAGAATGGCGGCTGAGGAGGATTTTGAAAAGTACAACAAACTACCTATAAAAATGTTGGGCGATTCAGATGTTCTGGGAATTAAGTCTGGATATTATGTGATTGCCAATGTATATAGCAACAAGAAGTATTTGAATGCCTTTATGCAGAAGTTAAAAAATCAGGGTTTGGATGCCAAGCAGTTTTATAACAAGGAGAACGGTCTTTACTATGTATACTTAGCGGATTATGACTATAAAAGTGAAGCACATAATGCATTTGTTTCCAATTTAGACGGTAAATACAATGATGAAAAATGGATTATGCAGGTAGATCAACATACGGCCACAGCTTCTAACACCTTTGAAGATGGGGATTCCTATTAAAAAATTAACAAAAATATAGTGTATGTAACATACTATAAAGACAATATAAAAGTTTGAGTATTTCTATGTTTGAGTAAATTGTCGACAGAAGGAGGGGTAGTATCCGGGGGGATAACTGGGGCCCCTCCTTTTTATTTTTAGTAAAAATCTCGACGAACTACAACGAGATTGTGCATTTTATCGAAAAATTAAGGGAGTTTATCAGGTCTAGTAGTTAAAGAAGTATATTTCAATCCCAAACAGATTAGAAACCATTGTTTAACCCCAAATCCCCCTAACATGGAAAAATTTTACCTACAGCTTGCTACCCACAAGCAATCCTTCTTGGCGACAATTAATTTGAACTTTCTTAAAGTTTTAGATTTCCTGGATTTTATCCTCAAACCTACATTGCACCCCCAAGCATTTGGTATTGGAGAATAAAACTTCCAACGACCCCTTACTTTTAGCGTTTTGACCATCACCGGTGGATTATAGGGCCAATGTTCCTGTAAGCCTAAAGGTCTAGTATGATTTTTAAGAAATCTCTAGGGTTTTTATGCTAATCGATACCCAGATTTTACCCAAATATTAACCCCCCGGATATGGTTTCTGCTAAGAAATCATTCAGGACAATTTAAATTATTATGAATACTCAAGACTTAAAAATTATTATTGTAGAAAAAGACGAAAGACTTCATGCGAACTACCTTACCCACTTGAAAGAGGTAAAAGGTTTTACACTTATGGGCATTTACAGCTCAGCGGGCAAAGCTCTTAAGGATTTCAATCGAACTAGGCCCGATATTGTTTTAACGGAGGTGGATTTAGATGGCGATGACGGCCTGGAGACGATTAAACTTTACAGGAAAAAGGACTGGAACGTAAAGGTTGTGATGTTCAGTGAAAACAACGATTTTGACCTGATCAAAAGAAGTTTTAAAAAAGGAGCCAATGGTTATTTGACCAAACCAATGTCCGCAGATAAATTCAGTCATGCTTTGACCAGTGTAAGAGAAGAAGGTGCAACAATCAGCAATGATATCGTTAAACAGGTGGTATCTAACTTTAATAGGAAATCCTATAGTTTCTTTTCGGAAAGGGAGAATCAAATAGTGGATTATTTGTGTAATGGTGCAACTTATAAAATGATAGCGGAAAAACTATTCGTTACCACTAGTGCGGTCAATTTTCACATTCAGAATATCTATTTAAAATTGGATGTCAATTCTAAATCAGAAGCTTTAAGCAAATTACAAAGTCTATAATTCCTACTTATGCTTTGGTTAAGGCCCAAGGAAACTCAACTGGTTTTTTTGGGCCTTTTTCTTTACGAAAAGGGTTTCGGTAAGTTTTCGTAACTAACGAAAAAAATATAAATATCTAAAAATCAAGTTTATATTAATAATAAAAGATGAATTTAAGGTATCTAAATTTAGTTAATCGTTAGATATTCTTGTTCCTAACATTGCTTTTAAAAGCCTTATTTGTAGTACTTTTAATGGACAAAATTTTATTCAACTCATTTTATTTTATATATGTACTATTTAGGTTTGGATATTGGTAGTTCCTCCATTAAGGTTGCTTTGGTGGCATCGAGCACGGGTAAAAGCGTGGATGTCGTTCAAGAGCCGGAAACGGAAATGTCCATGCTGGCAATTAAAAATGGTTGGGCCGAGCAAAATCCAGAGGACTGGTGGCTCCATGCCTGCAATGGTATCAAAAAGCTCTTGAAAAATCATCAGATTATGCCAGAGGCTATTATCGGCATCGGGATTTCCTACCAGATGCATGGCCTGGTAGTGGTGGACAAAGAGAAAAAACCATTGCGCAATTCCATTATTTGGTGCGATAGCCGGGCCGTACCCATCGGTCAGAAAGCCTTTGACGAAATTGGAGAGGATAAATGCTCGGAATATTTATTGAATTCACCTTCTAATTTTACGGCCGGGAAACTGAAATGGGTAAAGGACAATGAACCTGAAATTTTTGCAAAGATCCATAAGTTCATGTTGCCCGGTGATTATATAGCACTTAGGCTTTCCGGAGAAATAAACACTACGGTTTCAGGACTTTCAGAAGGAATTTTTTGGGATTTTAAAAATAAGGAACTCGCGTCTTTCTTAATGGAGTATTATGGTTTGAATACCAACATGGTTCCAGAAATAGTGGACACTTTTGGAGTGCAATCCAGGGTTGATGAAAAAGGGGCGTCTGAAAGTGGTTTAAAAGTTGGCACTCCTATTTTGTATAGGGCTGGCGATCAACCCAATAATGCACTTTCCCTTAATGTATTCAATCCGGGTGAGGTGGCCGCGACAGGAGGTACATCCGGTGTCGTTTATGCCGTTACCGATAGTTTGTCTGTAAAGGAAAGTGCAAGGGTAAATAATTTTGCCCATGTAAACTATGACCCCAATAAGGAGTCAAGAATAGGTAAGCTACTGTGCATCAATGGTTCTGGAATCCAATATAGGTGGCTGCTCAATAATTTGGATGTTGCTTCCTATGAGGAGATGAACAAATTGGCGGTAGAAGTTCCCGTAGGTTCCGATGGTGTGGTAATCATACCTTTTGGAAACGGAGCCGAACGTATGCTTAACAATCAGGAAGTTGGTACACGTCTGGTAAACATAAACTTAAACAACCATGGTAAAGGGCATCTATGCAGAGCGGCCTTGGAGGGCATTGCTTTCTCGTTCGTGTACGGGATGGAAATCATGGAATCCGATGGTATACGCGTCAATGTGATGAGGGCGGGAAATGACAACCTTTTTAGGTCTGAAATTTTTTCGGAGACGGTAGCGACCCTTATCGGTTACGACATTGAAATATACAATACCACGGGCGCCATTGGTGCGGCCAGGGCAGGACTTTTACAAGATGGTGATTACGAAGTTTTTGGAAAGGCGATCATGGAAAACGATTACGTAATGACGTTTAAGCCTTTGGATAATAAGGCGGAATACCAAAGGGCATATCAACTTTGGAAGAAGGAATTGGAAATAACATTAAACAACTTATAAAACAATTATAATGGCAGACAAGCAGTATTTTAAAGGTATAGGTAACATCAAATTTGAAGGAAAGGATTCAGACAATCCATTGGCATTCAAATATTATAATCCAGACCAAGTGGTTGCGGGCAAAACCATGCGTGAGCATTTTAAATTTGCAATCGCGTATTGGCATACCTTCTGCGGACAAGGTGCAGATCCATTTGGACCCGGTACACAGAATTTCGAGTGGGATCAATCTTCAGACCCGGTGCAGGCGGCGAAGGACAAGGCCGATGCTGCTTTTGAATTTTTTGAAAAAATTGGGTTCGATTATTTCTGTTTCCATGACTTTGACCTGATTCAAGAGGGCCCAACGTTTTTGGAGTCGGAGAAAAGATTGAATACCATTGTTGATTACATCAAGGATAAGCAGAAAGCTTCAGGTAAAAAATTACTTTGGGGAACGGCAAACTGTTTCTCCAATCCTAGGTACATGAATGGTGCTGCCACAAATCCCGAATTTAATGTAGTTGCAAGGGCAGGGGCTCAAATTAAAATGGCTTTGGACGCCACGATGGAACTTAATGGAGAGAATTATGTATTCTGGGGTGGAAGAGAGGGTTATATGTCCTTGTTGAATTCCGATATGGGACGTGAATTGGACCACATGGGACAGTTTCTGACCATGTGCAGGGATTACGCCCGTGGTAAAGGTTTTAAAGGTAATTTCTTTATTGAACCAAAACCGATGGAACCCATGAAACACCAGTATGACTTTGATTCGGCTACCGCAATAGGATTCTTGCGCGAGTATGGTCTAGAGAAAGACTTTAAGATCAATATTGAGGTGAACCACGCCACCTTGGCCCAACATACGTTTCAACATGAATTGGCAGTTGCAGGTAAGGCCGGCATGCTAGGTAGTTTGGACGCCAATAGGGGGGACTATCAAAATGGATGGGATACAGATCAGTTTCCCAATAACATTTTGGAAACAACGGAAGCTATGTTGGTCTTCTTGGAAGCCGGAGGCTTACAAGGTGGGGGAATAAATTTTGACGCTAAAATCAGACGTAACTCAACCGATCTTGAAGATATTTTCTTGGCACATATCGGTGGTGCGGATACCTTTGCACGTGCCCTTATTACTGCTGACAAAATAATCACTTCCTCCGCATATACAAGTTTAAGGAAAAAGAGGTATAGCTCCTTTGATTCAGGAAAAGGAAAGGATTTTGAAAATGGTAAGTTAGATTTGAACGATCTATATGCAATTGCGAGGGAGAACGGAGAATTACCTTTGATAAGCGGCAAGCAGGAATTATTCGAAAATATTATCAATCAATATATTTAATTCAAGAAGTTTTTAGCAGAAAAGGTCTTGAGGAATATCAGGACCTTTTTAGTTTATAGTAATGAAAAAAATCACCTTAAAGGACATAGCAAAGTATTTTGATGTTTCCATTTCTACGGTATCCAAAGCGGTTAACGACAGCCATGAGATAAGTAAGGAGTTGAAACAGCGTATACAGGAGTATGCCAAGGAACATCATTACAAACCAAATAAACTTGCCCTAAATCTTTTAAATAGAAGTACCAAGACTATAGGGGTCATTGTCCCCAATATATTGAACTATTTTTTTGTCCAAGTACTTTATGGTATAGAAAAGGTGGCCAATGAAAACGGGTATAATATCATTAGCTGCATAAGTGACGAATCTTTTGAAAAGGAGTCCAAAACCTTGGCGTTTTTAGATTCTGGCACCGTAGATGGATTGATTATTTCGTTAGCAGAGGAAACACAGGTCAAGGCTAGGGTGGAGGGACTACAGGAAATAGCCGAAAATCAAATCCCTTTGGTTTTGTTCGATAGGGTTTCGGATTTAATTGCATGTGATAAGGTCATTGTTGACGATTTTGAGGCCGGGTACAAGACCACCAAATACTTCTTTAACATTGGATGTAAAAATGTGGCATTTGTTTCTCCTATTGGCAAGTCCAGCGTGGGGAAATTGAGACATGAAGGCTATAAGAAAGCCTTGGAAGAAGCCGGAAGACCTTATGATGAAAAGTTAGTAGTGAACTTTACCGCCAAGGATGATTTGGATTTAATCATGTCTTTTTTACTTAATTATAAGCCCATAGACGGTATTCTAGGGTTGGACGAAATAACTGCGGTGAAAATTCTGCACATTGTAAAATCCCGAGGATATAATGTTCCCAATGACGTCTCAATCGTAGGTTTTACAAACGGACAGTTATCCCAATATGTCACGCCATCGCTTACCATGGTAAGTCAGCATGGCAAGTTTATCGGAGAAAAAGCTGCTGAACTTTTAATAAAAAGAATAAAAACCCCTGAAAGACCCTATGAGACCAAAGTGGTTAAAACGAGCCTTTTGGTCAGGGATTCTACCAAGAAACTTCAATAAGCTAAACCGTATCCGGATGTGGATGCTTCCATTCGCCTCTGTAGGCACGCTGTAATTTTTCGGTTGCCTCTTGGTCATCAACAACAGAAAGGCTGCTTGGGTCATAAACCAATGGTCTCCCTAAATCCATGGAAAGATTCGCCAAAATGCAACTTGCCGTAGAAATATGACCTTCTTCAATATCGGCAATGGGTTTTGTTCCGTTTGCAATAGCTTCTAAAAAGTTGATCATATGCCGTCTTGTGGCAGGCGCCGCATTTAATTCATTGTCCTTTTCAACCAAATCTTCAGGATACTTTTCTTTTTCATACATTACATCAAAATGTATAGGCTCTCCTTCTTTTCCATAGGGGATAAAATCGGCTTGCATGGTACTGCCTTTTAAGACACCTTTTTCCCCATAAATTACAAATGCCCAGGGATATTCCGGGTCCGCAGGATTTCCCCAACTTCTATGCTGCCATACGCAGTTTACGCCATCATATTCAAAAACGGCAGTCTGGGTGTCCGATATGTTTGACTTTCCATCCTTTTGCACATAAATACCTCCTTCGGAGCTTATTCTTTTGGGCCATCCCAAATCCAACATCCATCGCACGGTATCCAACATATGGACGCACATATCACCCATAATACCGTTTCCATATTCCCTAAAGGTTCTCCACCACCTTCTATGGGGAATTCCGTCATAAGGACGCCATGGTGCAGGGCCTGTCCACATTTCATAATCCAAAAATTCAGGAACAGGCTGTACGGGAGGGTTTCCATTGGCCCGCATGTGATAATAGCAGCACATTTCAACATGACCTATTTTTCCCAATAGTCCCTTATCTACGATTTGTTGCTTGGCATCAATCAAGTGGGGAGTACTCTTTCTTTGTGTGCCAACCTGTACTACCTTGTTATATTTTCTTGCAGCGGCCACCATAGCCTCTCCCTCAATGACATCCACACTTATAGGTTTTTGAACATATACATGTGCTCCGGCCTTTATGGCATCAATACACATTAGGGCATGCCAATGGTCTGGGGTTCCAATGAGTACGATGTCCAATTTCTCCTTTTTAAGCATATCCCTATAATCAGAATATAACTTTGGGACTTTTCCGTTTTTTTGCCTTTGTGATACCAATTCCCCAACTTCATTTAGAAAATTGGAATCCACATCACATAAGGAAACGACTTCAACGTTGGCCACTTGTATCAACTTAAAAAGGTCACTTGTCCCGTACCAACCTGTTCCTATCAATGCCACTTTTTTGGGCTTTTCATCCTTAAAAAATTCAAATCCATAACTACCCATAGAGGACAAAAGCAAGGAGGCTGCCGAAGCTCCTTTTATAAATTTCCTTCTTCCTAAATTTTGTTTTGTATTGGTCATGCTAATCTGATTAATTACTTTTTTGGTTCGATTGTAAGGTATTGCTTTACGGTGTAAAATATATCATATTGTTAGGAAACTAACATATACTTTAATAAATATATATATTTGAGGGGATTAAAATAATGAATTATTATGAAGCAAATTATCATCATATTGTTTCTTTGCTGGTTTTCAGCAGTTAGGGCCGATATTGCCCTTCCCCAAATTTTTTCCAGCAATATGGTTTTGCAAAGGGAAACTAAGGTTAATCTTTTTGGTTGGGCCCATCCCGGTGAGGAATTTACCATTACTACAAGTTGGGATGCCGGTACTTTCCAGGTGAAAACGGGAATAAATTCCAAATGGAACCTTGAAATAGCCACTCCGGAAGCCGGTGGTCCCTATACCATAACTTTTAAGGGGAACTCCAATGAGATTCTCCTGGACAATATTTTGGTCGGGGAAGTATGGTTGTGTTCCGGACAGTCCAATATGGAATGGAGCGCCAATAGTGGTTTGGACAATAAGGAAGAGGCCATTGCCAATGCTAATAAACCAACTATCAGGCTATTTACGGTGGAAAAAAGAACATCGGAATATCCTCAGGATGATTTGGTGGGAAAATGGGAGGTCTGTACACCGGAAACCATGCCGGATTTTAGCGCTGTTG
>JAUIGC010000313.1 GCA_030429835.1 Bacteroidia bacterium | reverse complement strand
CTTCGGCCCAAGCGTGTAAATCCGTAAAGTCCTCTTCAGGACCCGATGGCCCATCCAAAGATTTCTCATCCGATTTCAATTGCACCAAATAACCAGAAACAAAACGCGCCGCCAAACCTAAATGTCGCAGGGTCTGCACCAAAAGCCATGCAAAATCCCTACAAGAACCCAATTTTTTATCTAAGGTCTCCTCACAGGTCTGTACGCCAGGCTCCATACGTATGGTGTAATTCAGATAATTATAGAGATCTTGATTCAATCCCGTTAAAAAATCGATACTTCGCCTAGGTGTTTTATCAATGGTATTGAGCCATTCCTTTAACAAAGGCCCATTCTCAGTTACTTCCAAGTAAGGCAATAATTCTTTTTTGAGCTCTGGTTTGTAGGTAAACGGAAATTCCTCAACGGACTCTTCAACAAAAAAATCGAAGGGATTAATGGTCTTCATGTCCGCAATAATCTCTACATCTATGGAGAGTTCATCTGTTTTTTCAGGAAAGACCAAGCGTGCCAAATAATTTCCAAAGGGATCTTGTTGCCAATTAAAGAAATGATTCTCCGGTTTTATTTTAATGGAATAGGCTTCTATGGGCGTTCTGCTATGGGGTGCCGGGCGAAGCCTAAATATATGTGGAGAGAGATTTACCCTTCTATCATATTTGTACTTAGTTTTATGTCTGATCGCTACTTTTAGAGCCATATAAATTTACTGTTAACTATTGTACCTAAGATAACCACTAAATTACCAATAACCGGTATAAGGTTTATTTAACTTCTTATTTTTATCCAAACATCATTTCTAGGTATATTTTTTGCATTAATGATAATACTTAGGCACTTCTTTGTTTAACCTATATTATTGAATACGATTTGAATTGCTATCTTGTTACTGAATTTAGATTTCAACTTTAAAATAGGAAGCTAGAATTAAACTTAAACATTAAATCAAAAAATCTAAGACCTTGAAAATTAAACCGATTTTAACTCTCTCAGCCATTTTTACATCCATTTTAGGGTTTGCCCAACAACCTGATTGGGAAGCCCTAGCAAAGGAATCAAAAAAAACAGAGGTATATGAACCTGTTCCCCAAAAAGTAACTCCCGGAGACTCTTTTAGGGAGGCACCTTCTGATGCCATCATACTTTTTGGTGGAAATAATTTAGAAAAATGGACGTATGACAAGCCAAACAATCCTGAGACTTGGAAAGTGGAAAATGGCATCTTGACCGTAAACAAAAAAGCAGGTGGTCTGACCACGAAAGATAAATATATGGACTACCAACTTCATTTGGAATATCGCATACCAGAAGATATTACAGGCGAGGGACAAAGCAGGGGAAACAGCGGAATTTTCTTGGCCTATCTGGGTCTCGATGAAAGTGGACTCTTCGAGGACGGTTATGAAATACAGATATTGGACAACTATAATAATGAAACCTATGTAAACGGACAAGTGGGGTCTATGTACAAACAATCCATACCCCTGGCCAATGCCGCTAAAAAACCTGGCGAATGGCAAACCTATGATATCATTTGGAAAGCTCCAAGATTCATGGGAGATGGCAGTTTACTTTCACCTGCTAGCGTAACTGCACTACACAATGGAGTTTTGGTACAAAACAACTACGAATTAAAAGGAATCACCCCTTGGATAGGCCAACCAAGTTATAGAAAGCACGGTGCTTCCCCTATTCGTCTTCAGGCCCACGGAGACCCCAGCGAGCCCATAAGTTTTAGAAATATTTGGTTAAGGGAGTTATAAGTTTTGAGGAAAAAACCATTTATGCTACTTTAACATGTCCGGAGCAAAACATCGCATCTATACTATGTCCTTTGCAGGCGTGTATCCCCACTATGTTGCCAAAGCTGAGAAAAAAGGAAAAACCAAGGAAGATGTAGATACCATTATTTTCTGGCTAACAGGCTACGATAAAGATTCCTTGGAGAGAATCCTCAAAAATAAAATCAATTTTGAACGCTTTTTTGAGGAAGCACCAAGATTTAATCCAAATGCTTCCAAGATTACTGGAGTCATTTGTGGGTATCGTGTAGAGGAAATTGAGGACAATCTGATGAAAAAAGTTCGGTATTTGGACAAATTGATTGATGAACTGGCCAAGGGTAAATCAATGGAAAAAATTCTGAGGAAATAGACGTTTCAATACCGAGGACTTTAAAGTGCTAACTTACTGAGATGTATTAAAATGGAACTATTCCAATTTTGGTGATTTGCTAAAATCTATGTAACCAATGTTACCCATTTAACCATTTAGATATTTTATTTTTGAATTAAAATTCCAATGAATGTTAGGCAAAGGTT
>JAUIGC010000312.1 GCA_030429835.1 Bacteroidia bacterium | reverse complement strand
GTCCTAAAGAAATCCTCTGGAGTAGGATGCTTGAACATCCATCTTTGGGCATACGTTTTAAAGGCATGGTCAAAAAGCTCCCTTCCCATAACCGTTTCTCGCAAAATATTCAATGCGGTAGCTGGCTTTCCGTAGGCATTGGGACCTAATTGATATACGTTTTCCGGATTGGACATGATAGGCGAAATTGTACTTTGGTCCCCACTCATGTAAGGAACGATTTTAGCAGGATCTCCCCTTCTTGAAGGATACTTGTCATTTGGCGCAATAGCTTCTGGATAAGCTTCTCCAAATTCCTGTTCTGCCATGTATTGCATAAAGGTATCCAGACCTTCGTCCATCCAACCCCACTGACGCTCATCGGAGTTAACGATCATAGGGAAGAAGTTATGTCCAACCTCATGGATAATTACACTGATCATACCATATTTTACCCTATCGGAATAGGTGCCGTCCTCATTGGGCCTACCATAGTTCCAGCATATCATGGGATATTCCATACCCTGATTTTTGGCATGTACCGAAATTGCTTTTGGGTAGGGATAATCAAATGTGTGCGAAGAATAGGATTTTAAGGTGTGTGCCACGGCTTTGGTAGAATATTCCTCCCAAAGTGGGTTACCTTCTTTTGGATACATGGAAACCGCCATGATATCCCTATTCCCCATTTTTACCGCCTGCATATCCCAAATAAACTTTCTTGAGGTAGCAAAGGCAAAATCACGGACATTTTCCGCTTTTAATTTCCAGGTTTTGGTTTTGTCCGAAAATCCTTTTTCGGCAGCTTCAGCTTCTTCCTGCGTTACGATGATTACAGGTTTGTCATACGATTTTAAGGCCTGCTCGTAGCGCTTCATCATTTCCTTGGTATAGACTTCCTTTCTATTTTGAAGTACCCCGGTACCATCCAATACGTGGTCTGCCGGTACGGTAATGTTCACCTCATAATTTCCAAAAGTAAGGGCGAATTCGCCACTACCCCAGAACTGATGGTTTTGCCAACCTTCAACATCACTGTAAACGGCCATTCTTGGAAAAAACTGCGCGATTACATAGGCCCGGTTACCGTCCTTTGCAAAATATTCATAGCCGGAACGAGCACGGTTTACCGTATGATCGGGAATGTTATAGTTCCATTTTACAGAAAACGTATATTGCTCACCACTTTTGAGCGGAGTTGGAATATCCACACGCATCATGGTAAAATTAATGGTATATGGTAAAGCCTTTCCTGAAGCGTCCTTTACATAATCTATATTGAAACCACCGTCAAAAGGTTCCCCCAAGTACTTGGAGGCGAATCCTTCTGGCTGCTCTGCCAATGGAACGCCACCGCCATTTCTCAATGGTGCCTTTGAGTCCTTGGCACGAACGTTCTGATCTAACTGTAACCAAAGGTACTCTAGGTCATCTGGAGAGTTATTGGTATAGGTAATGGTTTCCTCACCAAAGATTTTGGCGTTCTTATCATCCAAGGTAATGTCCATTTTATAATCTGCCTGCTGCTGATAGTAATCAGGACCCGGTGCACCCGATGCCGAACGATAAGTATTTGGCGTGGCAAATTCCTCATACAACTGCTTGAACTTGCTTTGATTGTAATGGCCAGGCTCCCTTTTCTGTTGCTCCTGTTCCTGTGCAAAGGAGACGGCTGCGAACAGAAATAAAAGAGAGGCAAAAGTGTATTTAAATCTTCTCATTATTTGTTAATTTTTTATCCGCGGGAAATTAAAGTTTTTTAAAGAATTTCTTAACATACGTTATAAATTTAACATTCCTTTAGTATCGGATTTTATTAGTACATAACTCTTTTTCTCACCCTCAATCTTAAAGTGGACTACATTCTGCTGTTCATCGAACATGTCCATTAGCATTTCATTGGTTATGGCAATGCTTGTAACCTTGGGGAGATTTATCTTGGACACTTCCAAATAACATATGATCATATCGGTATCATACTTTTTTCCCAATAAGGTATAGGGCACTGTTTTGCCGTCTATTTCTACGATGAACTTGGAGCGTAGGTACTTTTCAAAATATTCCCGGTCCATTTCAGATTCTGATTTGGTTCCCAATTTGGGCTGAATACCGTAACGTTCCTTTAAAACGGCATTCATATCATCCAAAAAAACACGGGTAATGATCTGCAGGGCATCGTCCTTTTCGGAGTATCCCACATTGGTAACACTAATATAGAATTTGTGCGCCACGGTAAAGGCTAAAAGTGGCAAAAGAAAAAGGAAGAGGGCTTTTTTCAAATGTTTCATTGTTGCGTTTTTATGATTTTTAGCAAACGATATGCCAAAAACTTCTAGTCCAAACCATTGTTAGT
>JAUIGC010000078.1 GCA_030429835.1 Bacteroidia bacterium | reverse complement strand
ATAAAGTTTTGGAACAAATTGCATCACGGACGACATTAAAAATTGATTTTGGAGGCGGTTTAAAAACCGATAAGGATTTGCAAATCGCCTTTGAAAGTGGCGCAAACCAGATTACCGGTGGAAGCATCGCTGTAAAAAACAGGGAAGTATTTCTTGGTTGGCTGGATGAACACGGGGAGGAAAGGATAATTCTTGGGGCAGATGCGATGGATGAAAAAGTAGCCGTTTCCGGGTGGCAGGAAGAATCGACCGAAGACCTCATTCCTTTTATTCAGGAATATCAAAAGAAAGGTATTCGCTATGTAATCTGTACCGATATTTCCAAGGATGGAATGCTACAAGGACCCTCGTTTCAATTGTATGAAAAAATACATAAGGAAACGTCATCGGAAAATCCCATAAAGCTAATCGCTTCAGGTGGAATTTCAACTTTTGACGAGCTTCCAAAATTGGCGGAGCTTGGTTGTGAGGGGACCATAATTGGCAAAGCCATTTATGAAAACAGAATTACGTTAAAACAATTGGAAGATTTTATACTGAAACATGGATAAGGAATCACAGTTAATAGAGGAGTTGGTCAAAAATGCTCTGTATCGAATGGACGAAAGTACACGGATGATCAAAAAAAGTCTTGAAAACGTAACCGATAACGAGATTTGGCAAAAACCAAATGATTCCCTCAACAGTATCGGGAACCTTATCCTTCACCTATGTGGAAATATGACCCAATACATTATTTCTTCTTTGGGCGAAGTGGAAGATAAGCGAAATAGAGATGCCGAGTTTCAAACCAAAGATGGGCTTACCAAGGATGAATTGCTTAAAAAACTTGAGAATACGGTGGATGATGCCAAAAGAGTCATTTTTGACGCCAAGCCGGAGCAACTGGTTAAGATTCGTTCCGTCCAAGGTTTTTCCTTTTCCGGGGTAGGGGTCATTATGCATGCGGTGGAACATTTTTCCTACCACACGGGCCAAATCGCTTTTTGGGTAAAGCTTTTGAGGGATAAGGACCTTGGTTTTTATGATGGGATGGATTTGAATACCAAAAATGAATAACGTCACGCTGAACAATCGATAAGAATGCTTGCAAAAAGAATAATACCCTGTTTGGACATCAAGGATGGCAGAACTGTAAAGGGCGTCAATTTTGTAGATTTAAGGGATGCGGGGGATCCCGTGGAATTAGCAGAAATCTATAGCCAGGAAGGTGCCGATGAGTTGGTGTTTTTGGATATTTCTGCAACGGAACAAAAAAGAAAAACCTTGGCGGATTTGGTGTATCACGTAGCGGAAAAGGTGAGTATTCCCTTTACGGTAGGTGGTGGTATATCCTCCGTTGAGGATGTGGATATATTACTTCAAAACGGAGCGGACAAGGTCTCTATCAATTCCTCGGCAGTTAAAAATCCACAATTGATCAATGATTTGGTGGCCAAATTCGGTTCGCAATGTATTGTTGTGGCAATCGATGCCAAACAGATAAACGGGGAGTGGATTGTGCACTTAGTGGGTGGAAAAGTACCCACGGAACGTAAATTATTTGAATGGGCAAAGGAAGTGGAAGAACGTGGCGCCGGTGAAATTTTGTTTACCTCCATGGATCACGATGGCACCAAGGACGGCTTTGCCAATACGGCGTTGGCCCAGTTGTCCACAGATCTTAATATTCCTATCATTGCTTCGGGTGGTGCCGGAACGATGCAACATTTCACAGATACCTTTAAGGAAGGAAAGGCTGATGCAGCCTTAGCTGCCAGTGTTTTTCATTTTAAGGAAATAAACATTAAAGATTTAAAGGAAGAATTAAAAAGAGAAGGAATCCCCGTTAGGGTTTAGAATTAAGCAATAATAAATCGATGAAAAAAATTGGACTTATTGGTGGTATCACGTGGCAATCCACGCAATTATATTATCAGTATTTAAACGAAGCCGTGAATAAAGCCCTTGGCGAGTCACATTCCTGCAAGTTAATATTGGAGTCGGTGGATTTTCAAGAAATTTCAGAGAAGCAAAGTAATGGAGATTGGGAATCTCTAAATACCGATTTTGCCGAAATCGGAAAGAGATTGGAAAATGCGGGGGCTGGAATTATTCTAATCGGTGCCAACACCATGCATCTTTGTGCGGACAGCATTAAAGAAAGTACAAGTATCCCTCTATTGCATATAGCGGAAGCCACAGGGGAAGCCATTATAGGCCAAGGATTGGACAAAGTACTCTTGTTGGGCACCAAATACACCATGGGGCTTGATTTTTATAAGGATATTCTAAAGAATCAATTTGGAATAACGACTATGGTTCCCAGTGAAGCGGACCAAGAGTTGGTTCACAGCATTATTTATACGGAACTTGCAAAAGGGATTATCATGCCCGATTCCAGAAAGGAGTACCAAGCCATTATAGGTAAAGCGGAGGAACTGGGGGCACAAGGGGTAATTTTAGGCTGTACGGAAATCCCGCTATTGTTACAACAGGAACATTGCAATATTCCTACCTTTGATACGACATATATACATGCAAATGCGGCTGTGAAATTTGCACTGGCCAAATAGAACTATCACATGAAAGTTGATTTTAAAAAGAATACGAACGGACTTGTTCCTGCTATCATCCAAGATGCCAGAACAAAAAATGTGCTCATGCTGGGCTATATGAACGAAGAAGCCTTGCAAAAGACCCTGGAAAGTGGAAAGGTTACGTTTTATAGCCGCACCAAGAAACGTTTATGGACCAAAGGCGAGGAAAGCGGAAATTTTCTGCACGTGGTGAGCATCAAGAACGATTGTGATAACGACACGCTTTTGATTTCCGTCAATCCGGTTGGACCTACCTGCCATACCGGAAGCGATACCTGTTGGAACGAGGAAAATACTTCTAGTTTCGGTTTCTTTTCAGAATTGGAAAATACGATTGCGCAACGCAGGAAAGCGGCCAAAGGAGATACCTCTTATGTGGCGTCCCTTTTTGAAAAGGGCATCAACAAAATTGCCCAAAAAGTAGGGGAGGAGGCAGTTGAAACTGTTATAGAGGCCATGGACAATAAGGATGACCTGTTTCTTTACGAAAGTGCCGATTTACTTTTTCACTATTTGATGCTTTTACAGGCGAAAGGATTTACCTTAAAGGATATTGAAGCCGAATTGATGAAGCGGAAAAAATAAAATTACTTTCCTGCCAAAAAAAATCCATCATTTTGCCTTTGGATTTGAGTTCGCCCTTACTACAACATTTCCGATCTTTTCCCCGGTCAACACATATTCATAGGCTTTGGCAATATTACCTAAGGAGAACTCCCGTTCGATCAAGGGTTTAAATGTGCCCGATTCTAGAAGCCGACTTGTATATGGAATGGTTTTTTGTTTGTCATAAGGGATAGGGAAAATCACTTTTTTCTTCCTCATAAAGGAAGTAATCGCATAGAATATATTTTGGGAATAGGGGCCAAGTTCGGAGGAAATATAAACACCTTTTTTCTTCAAAAGTGATTTACACTTCCCAAAGGTGCTTTTCCCTACAGCATCAAAAACATAGTCATACGCTTCGGTATCCTTGGTAAAATCCTCTTTAGTGTAATCAATAATTTTATCCGCCCCAAGGGATTTAATATTTGCGATATTTTTAGTGTTACAAGTGGCCGTAATTTGAACATCATACTGTCTTACAAACTGAAGTAGCGCAGATCCAATAGCTCCTGTTGCTCCATTGATTAAAACCTTTTGTCCCGATTCTATATTTACCTTATGAATAAAGGTATACGCATAGTGAGCTCCTTCCAAGCTGGCGGCCGCTACTTTAAAGTCAATACCTTTTGGGATTGGAAAAACATTTTTACTGTTGGCTTTCATGTATTCGGCCTGGGATTCAGAGCCGATATCTGTAAAACCAAAAACCTTGTCACTCTTTCTAAATTTTGTAATCGCCTTGCCTAATTCCCCTATTTCCCCGGCAAAATCGGTACCCAGTATCACTTTCCTGGGTTTAGAAAAACCAAGTATAAATCGCATAATAAAAGGCTTTGCGGTAAGATTGGCACAATCCGTTCTATTTACCGTAGTAGCATGTACTTTAATCAGCACTTCATTATCATTGATTTCGGGTATATCGATTTCTTCAACAGAGATTTGGTCGGGACCGCCGTATGTTTTTCGAATTGTAGCTTTCACTTATCAAGTCGCCTTACCCTAATATTCTTAAAATATACCCGCTGTCCATGATGTTGAAACATGATGTGCCCTTCCTTATCCGAATGAAACTCTGGATTTTCCTTGAACTTGCTTTGCCCTAGCAATTCCTTCATTTCTGGACTGTCCATGGTAAAATCAATTACTTTTTTTCCGTTTAACCAATGTTCTACATGGCCATTATTATGAATCAGCTTGGCCGTATTATAGTCTCCAATGGGTTTCAATTCTTTGTTTACGGGTTTTATTAAATCATATAGGGAACCAGCGGATCGCACGGCTAGGGTATCATAAAAATTCTCGTCATCCAATATTTGTAGTTCATAATTGTCCAACCAATTGGGACTGTTACCATTTCCCGATTCCATGGTCAAGTCTTCCTGCATGTGAAAGAAGACACCGGAATTGGCGGCAGTGTCCACGGCCCACTCATACTCCAATTCAAAGTCCTTAAAACGTTCTTTTGTAATCAAATCCCTGTTGGTCGTATCTGGATTGGCAATTAATGCCCCATTTTCAACATACCAGATTTTTTGGGGAAATTCGTCCATTCCGTAACCTCTTAGGGCATTGGTCGATGTTCCATCGAAAAGGACGATCCAATCATTCTGGGCTTGGGGCTCAGCTTTGGGCACGGATTTCTTTTTGTTGGAATCACAGGAACATACTAGGCTGAAAATTAGGACAATGCTTAATAGTTTTTTCATTTTTTTGTTGGTTGTTTTGTTGTTACAAATCTTGTTATTTATTCTTCTAAAATCTTTGTCGAGAATCCATCAATGCTTTGGGTGTTCTTGTTTTTCCAATATTCCCTAATGTTTTCCTCGCCTTGTTTTTCAGCCCAGAGGTTTAAGGTGGTGCGTTCCTCTTTGTAGTCCATAAAAGGCACGGCAAAGCCGCAGGATGTTTGGACCAAATCCACTTGCATTTCTATAATTTGTCTGGCTCCCGCATTCTGAGGGAATAATTGGGCGTATTTTTTAAACCCATCATCACGTTTGTGAAAAATGGTTGCGTTTCCGTAAAGTCTTAAAATCATAGGTTTCCCTTCAAAGGCACAGAACATAATGGTCATTCTATTGTTTTTGATAAGATGTGCCGCCGTTTCGTTACCGCTCCCGGTCAAGTTTAACCAAACTACTTTATTTTCATGGATAACCCTAAGACTATCTGTTCCTTTTGGGGATACGTTTACCCGTCCATCGGAAGCCGCCGTTCCCACGAAGAATATATGTTGATTCTCTATAAACGACCTTTGTTCGGAACCTATTCCTGGTAACTTTTTTCCCATATTGATATTTTAATGACTGGAAATTTAAGGATTAAATTGTTTTCTGATTTTATACTTGAACTAAACTTCTACCGGAATTCTTCAAAAAACTTTAAATTATTGCCCGTTGAAAATGCCAATGGTGTGTTATCGAAATATAAGTAACTGTTTACATTGGAAGAAAATAAAAGTTTAAATTCTCATAAAGGAACTAATTTCTATTCTGTGCGCCTGCAGGGTATAAGCAGCTATATGAAATTGTAAATCCTTTTCGTATTTTTAATAGATAATGCTTAAAAGGATTGGACATGACGATAATGAACAAGATTAAATGGGTTTTGGGTATATTAATGATATTTGTATTGATAATAGCAACGAATCTCATTGATCGAAATAACTTCTTAAGGCTTAGGGATTCGGTCACCACTATTTATGAGGACCGCCTGGTAGTCAAGGACATTATTTTTGAAATTGCCCGATATGTACAGGAAAAGGAGCTTGCCATGATCCAGAAGGACTCCAGTTTTTATCTTGGCAGGGCTCCTCAAATAGATGATAAGATTCAAAATTTGATACTGCGCTATCAAGAAACCAAGTTGACCAAGGAAGAAGCGAAAGTCTTTGATGAACTCAAGGCCAATATTGCGAAATTGGAAGTTCAAGAGTCTAAATTTGTTTCTTCCGGTGAAACGCAAAAAGCACAGCTCCAATCAAGCATTGAAGAAGTCAAGGAAAATCTTTATGATCTTTCACAAATTCAGTTAAGCGAGGGTAACCGACAAATGAATATCAGTAAAAAGGCCGTGGATGCGGTAGAATTGTTTACCCAACTTGAAATCTATGTTCTTATTTTTCTTGCCATAGTTATTCAGATTATCATTTTATATGATCCAAATAGTGGCAAGAAAAATTGAAGTGTTTAGAACTTGAACTATGAAAAGATATAAGTAGGCAAGGATAACCTACTTTTCTGAAGAATATTATCCCGCCAGAAATTAGGTAGTTTTGTTTTTTACTGAAAAATAAAAAAGGTACTCAAATGGACATCTATTAGTTCCTCTCATGAAGGCAAATAGAGGAGCATAAAAATTGGGTCAGTTTTTTGCAAAAGACGTTAAACGGCCCCTTTCTTAATCACTTATTTTTTTAACAAAGCATACACTGTTCTCCACACCTACGTAGGGTGGATAGTTGGCCGTAACGGAATAACCGTTCTTTTTGTATAACGCTATGGCCTCTGGCTGCCGGAGTCCCGTTTCCAGTACGGCATATGTAAAACCCAGTTCCCGGGCCCAGATCTCCAGCGCCTTAAGAATTTTAGAGGCAATGCCTTTGCCCCTCATTTGAGGGTCTACGTACATACGCTTTACCTCTACGCTACGCTCGTCAAACTGTTTAAAGGCCCCGCAGCCAAGGGCTTTTTCATCCTGGTAGTAAACAATGCAATTTCCTAATTGTGCTATGCCGTTAAATTGCGAATAAAAGGCGGTATCCTCACCATCGCGCTCGGCCAAATCGGCATCCAACAATTGCACCAGTTCCTTAAAGGCCCCATTGCTAGAATCTGTTCTAAGTAGTTCTTCCTGTTTCATAATTTTAAACGGAAATAGTGACCCCTTGAGCCTTGGTGCCGCTAGCGTCAAAATAAAAGTCTATTCTGCCCAAATTCACTCCAAAACAACCTACCTGGTTGACCAATATCTCACGTCCGCTTGCGTTGGTCGCTATAGTGGGGCGTTCCAAAAAGGTATGGGTGTGACCGCCAATAATCAAATCGGTGTGTTTGGTTCGTTTCGCAAGGGTAAGGTCGTCTGGCTTATTTTCGTTTTCGTAGCTATAGCCCAAATGGGAGAGGCAAATGACCAAATCGCACTTTTCGGTTTTCCTTAACTGTGTTTCTATATCCGAGGCTATTTCATAGGGGTCCAAATATTCGGTTTCCTTGTACAATTTTTTGGTTACCAGTCCGGCCAATTGGATTCCAATACCATATATGCCGACTTTGATACCATCTCTTACATAGGTTTTGTAGGGTTTTGTATAACCATCCAAGACGGTATTGGAAAAATCATAATTAGCGATAAGAAAATCAAAACTTGCATAGGGCAGCTGGGCCAAAAGTCCGTCAATTCCATTGTCAAAATCGTGATTCCCTATCGTTGAAGCATCATATTTTAACTTGCTCATCAGCTTAAACTCCAGTTCGCCTCCGTAAAAATTAAAATAAGGGGTGCCCTGGAAAATATCTCCGGCATCCAAAAGCAAAGTATTTGGGTTTTCTTCCCGAATGCTTTGAACCAAGCCCGCCCTGCGGGCCAGTCCTCCCAATCCGGGAAAGTCAGCATGGTCCTTCGGAAAAGGGTCAATGTGGCTATGCACGTCGTTCGTATGAAGAATGGTCAGATGTTTCTTTTGGGCCGAACAGGAATTAAGGCAAAGGCCCCCGGCCGATAACATTACCGACCCCGCCATAGTTTGTCCAATAAATTGTCTTCTATCCATTTTTAAGTTTTAGAATCAAGTTCAATTTTCAGATTTAAGTTCAAACCTACTCATACACTATTTCGCTAATTACGAAAATCCAATATTCATTCCACCTTATAATATCTCAGATCCACCTTAGGGGAAAGCGTGTCTACCTTGGTAAAATAATCGATCATGGCACTACGTATTTTATAATCAATGTCCGTTACCTCCAAAGCATCCTTAAAAAACACCATATCATCGCCACCGGACACTAAATAATCCGAGGTTGCCACATAATAGTTTTTTTCCTCGTCAAAGGGCTCTCCCCTAATTTTTAGTGACTTTATACCATCGTCCTTATTCAATACCAACTGTATACCGGCAACGGGATGGGCCCTTTTCGACCGAATAAGATAGTTCAACATGTCCTTAACAGATTTTCCGCGCAGTTCCACCACGGCAATATTGTTTTCAAAAGGCATTACCTCAAAGGCCGTACGGGCCGATACCTTCCCTTTAGTGATACTGGAGCGAATTCCCCCATGGTTCAATAACACAAAATCCAGGTTCTTTCCAGTCCTACTTTTAAAAAGGGGAGCGGCCTGTTCCAGAATTATATCGGCCATAAGATTACCAGCGGTAGTATTATATGGACCATCAGTTTTGGTTATGTCCCATTGAGCGTAGGCCAAGGCACTGTCCAATACTTCTTCCACATGAGTGTGATAGGGCAGAATAAAGGAGGAGATGGAGTCTATAATGGCGTCTGTACTGTCAATAACTATTTGTTTGCCCTCAATTTTAGTGAGGTGCTCAGTATTGTTTCGACAGGAGATACAATATATGATTGTTACAAATACAACAAAATGTTTTATTTTTAAAACGCCAAAGTGTTTTAACTTCGTCATACAGTTGAACGGATATTATTTACATTTGTAGAAATGTAAAAATACATGTTTTTAAAAGGAATTAAGGACAAGTTTAAGCAGAAATCCGGTCTAAAATATATTAAACAGGAACTTGAAAAACCTGTCAATAAGAGTACCGGAAAAAAGGGAATACGTTCTTTGGGTTGCATTGTGGATTTGGACAAGTTTGATAAATCTGACCTATTTTATCAGTTTTTGGACGATTTTTCCTTGAGGCCAAACGCGGTCAAGATTATAGGCTATAAGAGTTTTTATGATAAAAACTCGCCATATTCAACGCCTATATTTTCAGACAAGGATTTGGGATGGAACGGAGAAATCCAAAATAGCTATGCGCTGGAGTTCCTGAGCAGGGAATATGATCTTTTGGTAAACTATTATGATGAGAACAACTTGCTTTTGAATCTGATGTCGGTTAAGACGAAGGCAAGGATGAAGGTAGGTTTTGGGGCAGTGGGGCCTGATTTCAATGACCTTATTATAGAAACCCCAATATCCGATTTTAAAACGTTCAAGGCCGAGTTAAAAAAGTATTTAGGCGTTTTTAAAGAAATATAATTATGGAAAAGTTAAAGGGAACAGGTGTGGCATTAATAACTCCGTTTACGGCTGAGGGCCATGTAGATGTAGAGGCTTTGGCCGAAATAGTCTCTTTTAACATAAACGGTGGTGTGGATTATTTGGTGGCTCTGGGCACTACGGCAGAATCCGTAACCCTTACCAAACGTGAAAAACAACAGGTCATTGATACCATAGTGTCCGCCAATAATGGCGAATTGCCTTTGGTAATTGGAATTGGTGGAAACAATACGGCGGCCCTCGTGGAGGAATTGCAGACTATGGACCTTTCCAGCTTTGACGCCGTTCTTTCCGTTTCGCCCTATTACAACAGACCTACCCAAGAAGGTATTTACCAACATTTTAAGGCGATTTCAGAAGCTTCCCCTTTACCCATTATCCTATATAATGTTCCCGGCAGGACCGGTAGTAATATGTTGCCAAGCACAACCTTACGCCTGGCTCGGGATTTTGAAAATATTGTGGCCATTAAGGAGGCATGTGGTAACATGGTCCAGGTCATGGAATTGATAGACCACAGACCAGATGGATTTCTGGTACTTTCTGGTGATGATATCACCGCACTGCCAACTATATTGGCTGGTGGTGAAGGGGTGATTTCCGTTATAGGACAAGGATTGCCCTCAGAATTTTCACAAATGGTAGGTTTGGGAATGGACGGTAAAAATGATGAGGCCTATCATTTTCATTATATGCTACAGGAGGGCATGTGCCTTATTTTTGAAGAAGGCAATCCTGCCGGGATCAAGGCTATATTCGAGATATTGGGTATGTGCCGCGCCTCGGTAAGACTGCCGTTGTTGGAGGCTACACCAGCTTTAAAAAACAAGATTGCCAATTTTATAGCTTCGCTTACAAGAGTTCCCGCATAGACTATAGCGTTAAAACTAACACAAAGCCCAATGATTTATCTTTGGGTGTCCCTATTTTTGACGGCTTAAAAATGTTTTTTAAATCCATTGATTATCATTAATTTTGCAAAATATTTTTTACAATGAGGCAATTTTTTGTTTTAGGGCTGTTGTTGGCTATGTTACAATCTTGTAGCGAGTATCAAAAGGTACTCAAGAACGATGATGTGAAGGCCAAATATGATTTGGCCGAAAAATATTATGACGAGGGCGATTTTAAACGCGCCAACCGTTTGTTCGAGCAGATTGCACCCAAATACGTGGGCAAGCCCCAAGGAGAAAGGGTTATGTTCTTTTTGGCCAATAGTTATTATGAGAGAGGGGATTACAATATGGCCGGGTATCAGTTCGAACGTTTTATAAAATCGTACCCAAAAAGTGATAAATTGGCAGAAGCCAGTTTCCTAGGCGCCAAAAGTTATTACATGCTTTCGCCACGATATTCTTTGGACCAAACGGATACCGACAAGGCCTTGGCCAAATTACAGAACTTTATCAACGTGTATACGGAATCCGAATATTTTACGGAAGCCAATGCCATGGCCCAAGAGCTTACAACAAAAAAGGAGAAAAAGGCGTTTGAAATATTAAAGCAGTACAATAGGCTTGGTGAATTTAATTATGATATGCTAAAATCTGCCATTGCCGCCAGTGATAATTTCATTTCAGATTTTCCGGGCTCTATTTACAGGGAAGATGCTTACTTTGTACGAGTGGATGCCCTGACGCATTTGGCAATGAACAGTTTTGAAAGCTTACAGCAGGAAAGACTTGCAGAGGCTAGGGAAGCATATAATGTCCTAAAAAAGCAATATCCAGATACAAAATACGAAAAGGAATCCGCTAATCTCCTTGAGAAAATTAACAAGGAATCACAAAAATTCACCACAGAAGAATCAAAATAAATAGTTTTCATTATGAATATGAACGATTTAAAAAGCTCCAAAGCGCCCGTATCAACGGTAACCATCAACAGAAACGAGTTTGATGCCCCCACCAATAATATCTACGAGGCCATTTCCATTGCGGCCAAGCGTGCCGTACAGATCAATTCCGAAATTAAAAAGGAATTATTGGAAAAGTTGGAAGAGTTTGCCACCTATAGCGATAGCTTGGAAGAGGTTTTTGAAAACAAGGAGCAAATTGAAGTATCCAAATTTTATGAAAAGTTGCCAAAACCTCACGCTCTTGCCGTAGAGGAGTGGTTGAACGATAAAATTTATCACAGGAATACGGAGAAAGACGCATAAGCACAATGTTGAACGGCAAAAACATCCTCTTAGGCATTACCGGAGGGATTGCCGCCTACAAAACAACATTTCTTGTTCGTTTACTAATAAAAGCTGGCGCTAACGTTAAGATTGTTCTTACCGAGAGCGCCAGTTCTTTTGTTTCCCCATTGACCCTTGCCACACTTTCCAAAAATCCTGTAGTCACCAATTTTGTAAAGACGGAAAGCAATACTACGGATTGGAACAACCATGTGGAATTAGGACTTTGGGCCGATATGATGTTGATTGCCCCTACTACGGCAAACACTTTGTCCAAAATGGCAAATGGTGCATCGGATAACTTGCTACTCGCTTGCTATCTCTCCGCTAAATGTCCTGTCTTTTTTGCTCCTGCAATGGATTTGGATATGTACCAACATCCATCGACCAAAAAATCCTTTGAGATTTTACAATCTTTTGGCAATATTATGATTCCTGCTGCTTCAGGGGAATTGGCAAGTGGCCTCTACGGTGAAGGACGAATGGCCGAGCCTGAAGATATTGTCACTTTTATCAAAAATTATTTATCGGATGGGCTGCCTCTCAAAGAAAAAAAAGTCCTGATAACCGCTGGACCTACCTATGAGGCCATTGATCCCGTACGTTTTATAGGAAATCACTCTTCCGGATTAATGGGCTTTGAATTGGCGCGGGCTGCGGCAGCGCTAGGAGCGAATGTGGTTTTGGTTTCCGGACCTTCAAAGTATGATGTAAAGGATGAAGGGGTGCAGTTGATTAGGGTAGTTTCTGCGGAGGAGATGTATGAAGAAGCCCATCGTCATTATTCGGATTCGGATATCGTAATCTGTGCCGCTGCGGTAGCCGATTATAGACCAAAGAACAAATCGGAACAAAAAATTAAAAAGTCTGATACGGAACTGGAAATACAGTTAGTAAAGAACAGGGATATTTTATTTTCCTTCGGACAGGAGAAACAATCTCAATATTTAGTAGGTTTCGCGCTGGAAACCGAGAACGAAATCGAAAACGCCAAAGAAAAGCTAAAGCGCAAGAATTTGGACGCC
>JAUIGC010000311.1 GCA_030429835.1 Bacteroidia bacterium | reverse complement strand
CTGCCGTCATCAACTGCAGATAATCTATCATGATCATTTTAATGCCATGCTGCGAGGCCAGTCGTCTGGCCTTGGCACGCAAATCAAATATGGACAGTGATGGGGTATCATCAATGAACAAAGGAGCCTTTTCCAGTGTTTTGACCTTTACATTCAACTGTTCCCATTCATGCTTTTCCAGTTTGCCTGTTCTCAATTTTTCCGATGACAATCCGGTTTCTGAAGAAATAAGTCGTGTTATCAACTGCACGGATGACATTTCCAAAGAGAAAAACGCTACGGGAGTATTGGAATTCACCGCCATGTTCCTTGCCATGGACAAGGTCAATGCCGTTTTACCCATACCTGGACGGGCAGCAACGATTATTAAATCACTTGGCTGCCAACCGGAGGTCAACTTATCCAACTTATCAAATCCTGACGGAATACCACTTAAACCTTCCCTATTGGCTATTTCCTCAATCTTTTTCTTCGCCTGTATAACCAAATTCTGGGCCGTTTCGGCTGACCTTTTCAAATTACCTTGGGTTACGTCATACAATTTAGCCTCCGCATTGTCCAACAGATCAAAGACATCCGTACTTTCATCATAGGCATCCTCAATAATTTCATTTGAAATTTTAATGAGGCTACGCTGAATGTATTTTTGAAGAATTATTCGGGCATGAAACTCAATGTGCGCCGAAGATGCCACTTTTTGGGTCAATTTTATCAAGTAAAAATCGCCTCCAACGGCCTCCAATTTTCCCGCTTTCTTCAATTGAGAAGAAACGGTTAATAAATCCACCGGTTGGGATTCCTCAAAGAGGATAAAAATGGCCTCATAAATAAACCTATGGGCATCCTTGTAAAAAACATCCGGGTGAAGGATATCGATGACCTCATCGACTCCCTTTTTGTCAATCATCATTGCACCCAACACAACTTCCTCTAAATCAACAGCTTGTGGTGGTATCTTGCCTCTTTCGAGACTAATAATGGTAGATTTATCAATCTTGCGACCGACAAAAGGTTTTGTGTTCTCCATGATGCGAAAATATGCAATTAACCTTTAGTTAACTTTAAAAATTCCTGTTTCGATGTTCACAGGTAACTAACAATTGACTGTTCATAACATACGATTTTTTGTTGATAACATAAAAAAACCGAAGATCAAAATCTTCGGTTTGTCCGTACGTTACTAAAATGGTAGTTTATCCATTGAAAACACCCATATTGGCATACTTTTCCATTCGTTGTTCCACCAATTCTTTTGGTGATAACTTTTGCAATTCTCCATAATGGGAAGCAATCTTGTTTTTTAATATCTCAAAAGTCTTTTCTCTATTGGCATGGGCTCCTCCGGCCGGTTCCCTTATAATTTCGTCAATTAACTTTAATTTTTTCATATCGGTAGCCGTAAGCTTTAATGCTTCGGCCGCGCGTTCTTTGTATTCCCAACTTCTCCATAGTATCGAAGAACATGATTCTGGAGAAATTACGGAGTACCAAGTATTTTCCAACATTAAAACCTTGTCCCCAACTCCAATTCCCAAGGCTCCCCCGGAAGCACCTTCACCAATGATTGCCACGATAATAGGTACTCTTAGGCGTGTCATCTCTAAAATATTTCGTGCTATAGCTTCACCTTGTCCTCTTTCTTCTGCTTCAATGCCTGGATAGGCACCCGGAGTATCTATAAGGGTTACTACGGGAATTCCAAATTTTTCTGCGGATTTCATTAACCTTAACGCCTTTCTGTAACCCTCTGGGTTGGCCATACCAAAATTACGGTACTGCCTGGTTTTTGTATTGTATCCCTTCTGTTGGCCGATGAACATAAAACTTTGATCACCTATCTTCCCAAGTCCACCTATCATGGCCTTATCATCCTTTACATTCCTATCCCCATGCAGTTCTAGGAAGGTATCGCCACAAATAGCCTTTATATAATCTAAAGTATATGGTCTGTTAGGATGCCTGGAGAGTTGAACTCGTTGCCATGGAGTCAAGTTTTTATAGATTTCCTTTCTCGTTTCCTCTAATTTCTTCTCAATCTGTTTACAGGTTTCGGATACATCTACGTCACTTTCCTCACCAATAATCATACACTTGTCCAATTGCTCTTCCAGTTCCTTAATTGGAAGTTCAAAATCCAAATACTCCATAGTTTTTAATACGATTTCGTTAGTTGTGTAGGCAAAGATAAAACTTTAATGGGTATTCCTAACCCACTCCCCTATTTTATGCTAGCCCTGTATTTTAAAAGACCGTTCAATAGTACGGTGATCAAGATTATCACGGCTCCTAAATAAAATAAAGGATTCATTTCTTCCTCTGAGCCAAAAATAAGCCAAGCCAATA
>JAUIGC010000310.1 GCA_030429835.1 Bacteroidia bacterium | reverse complement strand
ATTGACGACAGCAAATTGGAGTCCGACCCTGCACCGCTACTTACGGTAATTATACCCAAGACCAGTTTATATCCACCCTTACAAGGATTATATGGGGAAGCGGATAGGGAAGCCGGAACCATAACCATTCACTGGAAAGCCTATAACGAACCCAATGCTTCCAAAATAGCTATTTACAAGGGAGTACAAGGGAATACTATGAACCTACTAAAAGAAATGTCTATGGAGAGCAAAGGAATTGTAGACAGCAAAGTAAAACCAAACAATACCTACGAGTACTTGTTTCGAGTGGTTTTTAGGGATGGGAGGGTAAGTAAAATTTCAGCCTTGGATGTAAAATATTAAGTGATGAAAAAAATAATTTTAATTGTAGGGATGTTAATGTCGACATGTCTCTTCTCTCAAGAAAGACGTGTAATTCTTAGAACGTATATAACCGCTCAAGACTTTTTTAGTGACCAATATGCGGTATCATTGCAAGTAGGGGTACTTAATGTGAATTCTATTTTTCATAATCAAAATCCTAATGGTTCGCCGCCATTAACAAATGAGAAGATAATAGAAGTACCGGAGAATTTTACCATATATGGTGAAATCAGTGATCTTCCTATTTGTGAGATTGATGGAGATAGTTGGGAAAAAGATATAACGCCAGCTAATTTTCACGAGATGACAGGCACTACAATTGGAGCTTGTGGTGCTAATGGTTATGTATATCCTTTTTATTTAGAGCCTTTTTATCTACAACCGGACCTTGATAATGTTTTTTGCAAAAAAGAACCTATTCCTCTAAAATCAGCTAGAGGCTGGCAATATAAAATGATAAATGACGGAAATACATGGTATGACTTTGGAACTAATCCAAATAATCAAAATCAACCTATCGAAAATTTGTCTTATTCAATGGATATCAGCTTTGAAGAATTTTCAAAGGATTTCAACTATACTGGTCCTATACAGATAAGGGGGTTTTACCAAGGAGTTTCCACAAACATTCTTAACCTTGAAATTATCGGCTGCTCCCCAGAACTCCTCGACCTAACCCCCCACAAAACCTCTTGCGTAGGAGCAGAGGATGGTAGCTTTACGATGACAATGGATAGGGATTTGGAAGATGGAGAGGCATTATTGGTGTATTTATATGCACAGAATATAAATGATCCAAATGTTTTTGACCTAAAAGGAAATGCCTCAACAGCTAAGGAAAATCAATTAGTCGATAATGGCAATCAGACCTTTACGTATCCAAAAGAACTTCTTCAAGGCAATTTTAAAATCAAATACCAAACTTACCCAACTGGGCAAGAAGAAAATATTGAAGATGAGTCATGGGATAGTCTTGAATTTTCAAATGAATTTTTAGTCGAAGACCCCGACCCGGTCACGTTTACTCTCAAAAAGCTCAACGATGTATATTGTTTTGAAGGAAGCGATGGCAGTTTAAAAATTACGGCCTCGGGAGGTTCAGAAGACGGAAAGTATCAATACAGGGTTGACAATGAGGGAGACTGGATAGATTTTGACAATCCCAATCTCGATAATCAAATTCTTGGTGGTTTGCCAGAGGGTGATTATGCTGTGGCTGTACAACGGGTTTCTGGGGAGCTTACATGCGCAGGACAGGATGAAGGAGGGAATCAAATTTATATTGGTCAACCATCCGAATCAGTTTCAGTAGAACTTTTTCAATATGTAGAACCCACCGCCTACGGTTTTACCGATGGTAGCATCACTGTGATGGTCTCAGGTGGAACTCCATATCAAAACAATAGCTATGATTACACATGGTACGATGAAGATGACAATCCTATCAATACAACCTCTGCGCAATATGTGAACAATGTATATAACATCACCTTGGAGAATGTAACGGCTGGAACTTACACTTTAGCGGTTACGGATGCCAACTACAATCAAGCAACTGATAAAGGAGGTTGCATGCTAACCGAGGATTTTGAACTACCCGGACCGCCCAAACTACAATTGAATGTGGAAGAGTCTATTCCCATTTCATGCCACAGTGCCAATGCGTATAACAATCCATCCAATGACGGTCAGTTGACGGCCATTGTATCTGGAGGGGTACCACCTTATGATTATTCTTGGAGCAAGAAAGATGAAAATAATCAATGGCAAGATATTCCCAATAACAATTCCAATGTGCTCAGTAATCTTGAAGCAGGTCAATATGCCGTGAATATTGAGGATGCCAATGGAATTATCATGGGAACTTATGTGAACAACCAATTGCAACAAGCCACTCCCGTAATCTATGTATTAAAAGAACCTGAACTGCTAACCGTACAGATAGAAAAAACGGATATATACTGCTTTGGAGGTACGGAT
>JAUIGC010000077.1 GCA_030429835.1 Bacteroidia bacterium | reverse complement strand
CCATTTCCGTATTAAAAGTGAAACCATTCCAAAAATCAAATCCCGCCATCACTTCAAACCCGGTTTTATAGGATTCGTCCAAATTTCGGAAGACCTTGGGGTTTACCGGTTCATTCGCTGGCATGTACTTTCGGGTCAAGGATTCATCAATGACCGGAACGATATAGTTCTCATACAAGGAGTAATAGAATGATGTACTATAGTTGAAACCGGTACTATTGACATCCGATAAAGCTATTCTTCCCTTAAATCCAATCTCAAATTGATTGTTAACCTCGGCCTTTAAATTGGGGTTGCCAATATATTCATAAGGGTCCTGCCCTACTGTAAAATGATTGATTACCCGTTCTATCATATTTGCGGACCTAACTCCCCTACCAAAGGCTACTTCCATTATAAATTCTGTTGAAGGCGCATATTTTATGGAAGTTGTTGCGCTTATGTTATGCTCCGTGCGTTTTTCCAGATCTGGATATAAGGCCAGAAAATCATCCGCCGGATCTTTAATTTCCGAAGTCACATTATCGTAACGTATACCAGATGTCCAAAGCGTCTTTGGAGTTAAGGGGTATTTCGTTTCTACAAATATACCAAGGTCATTGATATAGGAATCTTGCCATACCTTATCCACGAATTCCATTGGACTAGGTAAAGGTCCCATCATATTGCTTTTTACCAATCGTGTACGGAAACCGTCCCTAGCAATGTTCAAAAAGTCCAACCCTGAATAAACAGAAAGTTTATCATTTGGCGCTAACTTGAGCTCCAGCTTTCCTCCTGCGGTGGTTGCATCAATTTCAGAAATGGCTTCCGTCATCATAAATGTGGGTCTTTTGGTATTGGACATCACATGGTCCACGTAGCTATAATACGCCTTGGCCGTGATATTTTTTACCAAACCTTGAAGTCCTGCCAACCTATAATCCAGGGACAACATACTGCTATTATCCTCATCGGTGTCCATAGGAAGACCGGCATGCAAAACATCCCTTCCATAGGATTGCCGCCAATTGGCCTGTAACCTTTGGTTCCCACTAAAGTTATAACCAGCTCTTGCACCGTATTCCAGACTTTTAAAAGAGCAGGGTATTTCCGTTCCGTCACCATCTTTATAATTCCCAAAATCCCTAAACCCAAAAGTTCCTCTGATATCATATTTAGAAGTTGCCTGTTGGACTTGGGCAGAGGAGACCATTGAGTTGCCATTACTTTCATACCCTGCATTTACATGCCCGCTAAGGCCATATTCGCCGTCCAAAGGTTTTTGGGTAACCATATTGACAATACCTCCAAAAGTAGCCCCATATCGTACCGTATATGGACCTTTAATGATTTCAATCTTTTCTATCTCTTCCGGATTGACATGCGTGGTAATAGGGTCCATTCTATTGGGACAGGCATGCATTACTTTGGTGCCGCCATCAAACTGAACATTTAATTGCTCGTACTGCGAAGCCCTAAAACTTGGGTCAATGGCATAGTTACCTCTTTTTATCAATGAAAATCCATTGATATCCTGAAATAGGTCGGCCACATTCCTAGGTTGAACGATTTTCTTCACATAATCGTTGGTTTCTATAGTAAGAACAGGGTCGTCCTTGAACTGACCCGTAACCAGAACTCCCTGAATAGGAATAGGTGACTCCTTCAAGGAGATAATCGTAGTTTCCGAGGAAGGATATACCAGCAGTTCCTTGGTCTCGAAACCCATGAAAGATACCCTCAACAACTGCCCACTTTCATCGATTTGAAGTTTAAAGTTGCCTTGAGAATCCGTGTAGGTAGGTGAACCACCCTTAACCTGAATATGAGCGCCGGACAGGCCTTCGTTCTTTATTTCGGATACTATTTTTCCTTTAAAATTTTGCGCATGAGCTAGGTTGACCAGAAGCAACGCCCCTAGTAACCCAAAATACTTTAGATTCATTTTTAATCTTTATAATTATACATAGAATATGTACCGTGAGTCTCAATACTCCGGTAACTGGAAACAGAAAAAATCTATTTCCAGGGAGGTATAATTATATTTTGGATGTACCTGAACTGGTATAAACTGATATGAAGAAACTTGTTCGTTCTTAAAATTGGAAATGTTTCAAAACTTACGGACGATAAGCTTCCCAAAAAAAGGATCGTTTCTGTTTTCAACCAATCCAAATTGATGGGTTCCCTTTCCTCCTGCTTTTTCTGTGCCAACATTTTGGAAAGGGCGCATTTACCATCGCATTGCAACTCCGGCCTTTCCTTGTTTTCACAATAGCGTTCTATAAAATCCTCCGTAAATAGAGCATAATATCCCAAGGTGGCTGCAATTTTTAGGCTACTGGCGATGGTAATGGCCAAAAACAAGAATGTTATAAGCAAGGATTTTAGTTGCATCTGGCAAATGTAAATCGACAAAAGGTTTTACAAAGTGACTTTTGTCACAAAACGGAAGAAAAATAAAAATGAATAAAAAAAAGGGCGAAAGGTCAAAAAATGTTAAAAAGATAGCTATGTAACACATGTTACTTCGAAGCGCTGAACAATAACATAAATTTATCCGAAATTAAAATAATAATAAAAAATATCTATTATGAGTACCGAAAATATCATTTCCGAAAACGTTAATTCAATGCCAAGAATTGGAGATCAAGCCCCCGATTTTACGGCTGTAACAACAAAAGGTAAAATTAAATTTTCAGATTTTGCCAAAGACAAATGGGTGGTGATGTTCTCCCACCCAGCCGATTTTACTCCAGTTTGTACTACCGAAATGAGCGGTTTTGCAACTAGAAAGGGAGAATTTGAAGCACTTAATACGGAGTTATTGGGTTTAAGTATCGATAGTATTCACGCACACTTGGGTTGGGTTCAAAATGTGCGGATAAACACCGGTGTTTATTTCGATTTCCCAATTATTGCAGACCTGGATATGAAGGTGTCCAAACTGTATGGGATGCTCCAACCCAATGAGAGTGAAACAGCAGCGGTACGAGCCGTATTTTTTATCGACCCCAATAAGAAAATACGCCTAATTATGTACTACCCTTTAAATGTTGGTAGAAATATGGACGAGATCCTAAGGGCCCTGGAAGCTCTACAAACCTCGGATAAATATAAAGTAGCCATGCCCCTGGATTGGAAGAAAGGGGATAAAGTCATAGTTGGACCACCAAAAACATTAGATGAACTGAATGAACGAATTAATGACGATTCACTGGAAAAAGTGGATTGGTATTTAGCCAAAAAAAGCATTTAAATCCTCGTTAATATCTGTCTAATTTTCAAATAGACAGATATTTTTTTAAGGCTTTATCTTGAGTAGTATCTAAATGTTAAATTTTCTGATTTGTAACCCAAATTACTGAATAAAATGTATACCAATCGTAATTTTATATCAAACATATCATTATGGATTTAGAAATTCTTGCCCGGATCCAATTCGCTTTTACAATCGCCTTTCACTACATATATCCACCCTTAAGTATAGGTATTGGTTTAATTATGGTTGTAATGGAGGGTTTGTATTTAAAAACCGGAAATAAGGAGTATGAAGTTTTAACACGTTTTTGGTTGAAAATTTTTGCTATAACCTTTGGTATTGGTGTGGCAACAGGTATCATTATGGAGTTTGAATTTGGCACCAACTGGGCGGTATATTCAAAATATGTGGGAGATATTTTTGGTAGTGCATTGGCAGCAGAAGGTTTGTTTGCCTTCGGTTTGGAAAGTACCTTTTTAGGAATTTTGCTTTTTGGCTGGAACCGTGTATCACCAAGAGTGCATTTCATTTCCACACTTGGTGTTTTTTTGGGTTCTATGTTCTCTGCGGTATGGATTGTTGTAGCCAATAGTTGGCAGCAAACCCCTGCAGGATATCATATAGTGGGAGAAGGCTTAAGTGCCAGGGCCGAGGTTACCGATTTTTGGGCCATGGTATTTAACCCATCAAGTGTTGATAGAATTATTCATGTTTGGCAAGGTGCTTTTTTGGCAGGTGCTTTTTTGGTGCTGAGCGTACATGCCTATTACCTTTATAAAGGCAGATATATTGTCATTTCGAAGAAGGCCTTTAAGATTGCCCTTTCCGTGGCAACAATTATTTCTTTAACGCAATTGCTTTCAGGGCATAGTTCAGCAGATGGTGTTGCTGTAAATCAGCCTGCTAAGTTAGCTGCCATGGAGGGTCATTATGAAAAATCCGCTCCAGCTGATCTGTATCTTTTCGGATGGGTTGATAATGAAACCCAAGAAGTAAGTGGAATAGGCTTACCTGGTGGTTTGTCCTTTTTAGTACATCAAAATTTTGATGCCCCAATTACTGGATTAAATGCTTTTCCTGAAGAAGATAGACCCAGTCAAGTAAATGCCGTGTTTCAATTTTACCATATCATGATTTCCATAGGAATGTTTTTAATTGCCTTGACCCTCTATGCTTGTTACCTGTGGTGGAAAGGAAAACTTTTCGACAAGAAGTGGTTGTTGCGCATCTTCATTTTTTCGGCCATTTTGCCACAAATTGCGAATCAGGTTGGCTGGTTTGCCGCCGAAATGGGAAGACAACCTTGGGTTGTCTATGGCCACTTAAAAACTAGTGAGGCCTTTTCACAAGAAGTATCCGCAAATCAAATTCTTTTCTCCCTGATTTTATTTCTAGTCGTTTATGCCATCTTGTTTTTATTGTTTTTATACTCCTTGAACAAGAAGATAAAACACGGACCTTATGAAGAGGCCAAAAACCCAAACGAATTTTTAAAATACACATAAAAGCAACATCATGGAGACATTTTTAGGTATTGATTATCCCACATTATGGTACTTAGTCGTAGGGCTTTTATTTTCCGGATATGCTATTTTAGAAGGTTTTGATTACGGTGCTGGGGCATGGCATCTTTTTTTTAGAAAGGATTTGAGCAGGCGTATCGCCATAAACGCCATTGGTCCGTTGTGGGATGCCAATCAGGTATGGCTTATCATTGGTGGTGGAGCACTTTTTGCTGGTTTTCCGGTAATGTATGCTACCATGCTCTCGGCCATGTACATACCTTTTATGCTATTTTTAATGTTGTTGGTCCTACGTTCTTCAGCAATAAAATTTAGAAGTTCTGAAGAAATGCCGTGGTGGCGAAAAACTTGGGACATTGTTTATTTTATGTCCAATACGCTAATATCCTTTTTATTAGGGGTAGTTTTAGCGAACATTTTGCAAGGATTTGAAATAGATGAAGGGTTCACCTATAAAGGAGGTGTTTTCCTTGTATTTTTAAGTCCTTATGCCATCATGACTGGCTTTACCACACTTTCCCTATTTATGACTCAAGGAGCTATTTTCTTATTGTTAAAAACCGAAGGGCGACTGCATGCCAGATTAACCTTCTTACTTAAAAAGGGTATGATTTTTTTCATACTCAGTTTTGCCATTACTTCTTTTTATACGCTAATTTATATTCCAGGTGTTACGGATAAGTTTAAAGAACAGCCTTTGTTTTTTATTTTACCAATTTTGGCGTTTTTGGCGGTAGCCAATGTGCCTAGGTTGGTATCCAAAAAGAAGTACTTTCAGGCACTGGTATTCTCTTCCTTGACTATGGCTTTTTTATTAATGTTGGTGGCTTTTCAATTGTATCCCGTGCTATTGCCTTCAACCATTGACCCAAATCATAGTGTTACAATTTACAATGCAGCTTCATCTCAAAAATCATTGGGGATTATGTTGACGATGGTGGTCATTGGGGCTCCCATTTTAGTGGGCTATTTGTTGTTCCTATATAAAACGTTTAACGGAAAAGTGATATTGGACGATACGAGCTATTAGGTATGAGCAAATTTCGGTTCAATGAAAAGCATCTCGTTAAGGGATGCTTTTTTATGTAACATAAGTAGCTGTAAGAGAAATGAGTTGGGTTTACATTTAATGTAAAATTAAAACCATGTCTAAAATAGTCATATTGGGTGCTGGTATCTCGGGTCATGTGGCCGCTGCCCATCTTCGCCGTAAATTATCAAAAGAACATGAGGTAGTAGTCGTATCTCCAAATAGTAATTACCAATGGATACCATCTAATATTTGGGTGGGTATCGGTAGAATGAAATCGAAGGAGATTTTATTTCCACTAGAACCCTTATATAAGAAAAAAGGTATTGGCTATAAACAAGCTAAAGTAAAGACCTTTTATCCTGAAGGTGACAAGGAAACGAAAAAACCTTTTGTAAATATTGAATATGTCATGGGCGAACAAAAGGGAGTTACAGAAAAAGTTACGTATGACTACTTAATTAACGCTACTGGTCCAAAGCTAGCCTTTGATATGACCGAGGGATTAAACCCCGGAACCAACAAGGCATATTCCGTTTGTACCTATTCGCACGCAGAACATGCTTGGGAAGCCCTAAATGATTTGATACAACAAATGAAAGCGGGTAAAAAGGCCAAAATCTTAATTGGAACCGGACATGCAAAATCAACCTGCCAAGGGGCAGCCTTTGAATATATCTTGAATGTTGAACAGGAGCTAAGACGCCATAATGTACGTGATAAGGCAGAAATCGTATGGATTGCCAACGAACCTAAATTAGGTGATTTTGGCATGGATGGTATGCTTATGAGCTACGGCAGCAATATCATGAAATCCAGCGAAATGGTAGAAATGGTCTTTGAGGACCGTGGTATTAAATGGATCATTGGGGCCGGTGTCAATAAGATTGAAGACGGCATTGCTTACTATGAAAACTTGGATGGTGAGTACCTTTCGGAAACGTATGATTTTGCCATGTTAATCCCCGCATTTTCTGGGCATGGTTTTAAAGCCTTTGATAAAGAAGAAAAGGATATCACCGATAAACTCTTCAAAGGTTTTATGATCGTAGACGCAGATTATACACCAAAGCCTTATGAAGAATGGAGTGTACAAGATTGGCCGGAAACGTATCAAAACCCCGCGTATAAGAATATTTTTGCTCCGGGAATTGCCTTTGCTCCTCCGCATGCCATTTCAAAACCAAGGGTCAGTAAAAATGGTACGGCTATCTCCCCTGCCCCACCAAGAACCGGTATGCCCTCTGGTATAACCGCCAAATTGGTTGCAGATAATATCATAGACACTATAAATGGTAAAAAGGAATTGCATCACAAAGGATCTATGGGTAATATGGGTGCTGCCTGTATAGCATCGGCGGGATACGGTATGACCAAAGGAAGCGGAATCAGTATTACTACCTTTCCTATTGTACCGGATTATAAAAAGTATCCTGACACCCAAGGAAGGCAATTAAGTAAAACTTTTGGTGAAATTGGTTTGGCAGGGCATTGGTTAAAAATGGCCTTGCACTATGCCTTTCTTTACAAAGCCAAAATGAAACCTTTTTGGTGGCTCATTCCAGAATAAAAAACAGAGGCACACTAAAAATCAGATACTATGACACAACGAATCTCAAAATCAAAGCGTTTTTTTATGATGAATCCCATAATCCAATTTTTTAAGTTCATTTGGTTGAGTTTAAAGATATTGGTGATTGTAGCTGGCGGACATGGTGGAACCCGAAACTCAACCACACCATGACTAAAAAAAATTTAATTCTAACAATTTTAGGTATTGGCATTGGTGCCATTGCCGGGTATATTTATTATAATGAAATTGGTTGTCTGAGTGGCACATGTGCCATAACTTCTAAACCTCTGAACAGTACTTTGTACGGTGGTCTGATGGGCGGATTGTTTTTTAATCTTTTTGCATCACCCCCAAAAAATAAAACAGACACATAAACCTGAGTCTTATTTGATTAATTGTTTTAGGGCACTTCATGTATTGAAGTGCCCTTTTAATTTTGTCATAGTCCTATTCAAATTATAAGAACCCAAACACCAAGTAGCACTATTCTTCCAAAAAGAATCGCATTAAAAAATCCAAATTGGGGTAGGTAACAAAAGTTACTGTGTACGCTCTTTTACCGCTCTAACTTTGTCACAAATTAAATAAGATGATAAAGTATACATATATAGGATTACTACTATTCTCCTTTTATGCAGGAATGGCGCAAGAAGCCAAACCCATTACCAAAGAAGACATTTTATCGCAGGTAATAGAGAACAATAATTCCATAAAAATCGCCCAACAAGATGTGTTGGCGGCTAAAGGCGATTTTAATCAAACCAATGCCATTTTATTGCCGAACATAAGCGTATCGCATACAGGTATAGCCACCACCAATCCGTTAATGGCCTTTGGTTCTAAACTGAACCAAGAAATATTGACCGCTGCAGATTTTAATCCAGATTTGTTAAATGACCCCAGACAAATTGAAGATTATGCTACGCGCGTAGTGGTACAGCAACCCCTGTTAAACTTTGATGGTTTTTTTCAACGTAAGGCGGCCAAGGCTAAATGGAACGCCACCGAACTACAATCTGAACGTACCCAGGAATATTTGGTGCTTGAAGTGGAAAAGGCTTATATGCAGTTACAGCTTGCCTATAAAACGGTAGAGGTCTTGCAAAAAGCCCAAAAAACGGCCCAAGAGAACCAACGTATTGCCAACAATAGCTTTCAACAAGGATACTTGCAAAAATCAGATGTGCTGGCCGTTGAAGTGCGGGTCACGGAAATTGAAAATCAATTACAATATGCCAAGAGCAATATTCTAAATGCGAGCAACTATATATCGGTAATGACAAACGCCGATGAAAATCAGATTTTAAGACCTACGGATTCTTTAAAGGTCCTTGGTGAAAGCATCACGAATACGGAGTTATCCGAAAACCGAAAAGATATTCAGGCATTAAACTCAGCTGCCGAAGCGTATAAACAAATGCACAAAGCCGATCAAATGTCATTCTTGCCAAGCCTTAATGCCTTTGGAACTTATGAAATGCATGATGATAAGGTGTTTCAGGGCAACGCCAATGGTTACCTATTTGGGGCAGAATTAAAATGGAACCTTTTTGAAGGCAGCAAACGTTTTGGAAAATCCCAAAAAAGTAAGGCGGAATATGACAAGTCAAAATTACAGTTAGAACAATACACTTCTGAAAGTCAGCTAGAATTGAACAAGGCCCTAAGAGGATTGGAAGACGCCAAAAACAAGCTGACACTTACAGCGTTGGCCTTGGAACAGTCTAAAGAAGCATTGCGCATTCGCACGAATAGATTTGAGCAAGGTTTGGAAAAAACGACCGATTTGCTCATGGCCGAAACACAGTACTCGCAAAAACAACTGGAGTATTATGCCACCATTTTTCAACATAATTACGCACTGGCGTACGTACAGTTTTTAACCAAAGGATAAACGAATAACCTCAACAATAAAAAAGTAAACTCATGAATCATAAAAATTACATCATCGGACTTTTAACGATTGCCTTTTTGGCAGCAAGTTGTGGTAGCGAAGAGAAAAAAAACCTAGCGGATACCAGTACTCCCATAAAGGTGGAAACAAAAACCGTTACAGAGGGCGATAGCCGTCCGTTTTTGACCGCAAGCGGAAAGGTAGAAGCGGCCAAAAGCACCAATATCAGTACCCGAATGATGGGATACGTAGATAAAATTTATGTCAAGGTTGGAGATAAGGTACGAGAAGGTCAGCTTTTAATAAGTGTAAACAATGCCGATGTATCGGCAAAATTGGCACAGGTAAATGCTCATATTGCCGAAGCGACCGCGGCCTTTACAAATGCCAAAAAAGATTTTAATCGATATACGGCATTGTTTAAGGAAAACAGTGCCTCACAAAAAGAATTGGATGACATTACGGCCAACTACACCATGGCCAAAGCCCGTTTGGAGTCTGCCAAGCAAATGAAGAACGAAGTAAATGCTCAAATTGGATACGCAAATATTAGAGCTCCTTTTAATGGAGTGGTCACCAATAAATTTATTAATGCGGGTGATATGGCCAACCCCGGTATGCCTCTTTTAGAAGTTGAGTCTCCCGTTAAATATCAAATAATGGCCATGGTCCCTGAATCTGAAATTATTGAAATAAAGAATGGTACAGCAGTAACCGTGCAAGTGAAGTCTGTGGACAAAATGATAACGGGCAAGGTTACGGAGGTAAGTACCTCCTCCAAAAATACCGGAGGACAGTTTCCGGTAAAGGTAATATTGGACGAATCCGATACGCAAATTCGCTCTGGAATGTACGCTACCGTACAATTTCCAATAGCGAAAAGCACCACGAGTTCCGCCATTATGATTCCTGTCGATGCCATCATCAAAAATGGCCAATTGACCGGTATCTATACTGTAAGCCAAAGTAACACCGCCCTATTGCGTTGGGTCCGCCTGGGGAGAACGTTTGGCGATAAGGTAGAGGTACTATCTGGCTTGACCGCCGATGAACAATTCATTGTATCGGCAGAAGGTAAATTATATAACGGAGCTAAAATCTCCAAGTAAAAAACAAGTCCGCGTTAGGGATTGCAGCGGTTACCCCACAGGCACGTTTTTGTGCCGAGGAGTATGAGCGGAAAGCCCGACCATCTGCCCCAAGGCAGATGGAAACGACGAAATAAAATAACTAGAAAGCATGAAGGAAGGTTTAGCTGGCAAAATTGCCAAAATGTTTATAGGCAGCAAGTTAACGGTGCTCCTAATGATCGTTTTCATGGTCATTGGGGTGTATAGCTCGTTTTTGATTCCAAGAGAAGAGGAACCACAGATAGACGTTCCTATGGCCGATATTTTTGTAGGGTATCCAGGCGCTAGTCCAACCGAGGTTGAATCACGCGTAATCAAACCCTTGGAGAAACTGATATCGAACATTAAAGGGGTAGAATATGTGTATTCTACTTCTATGAAGGAACAGGGCATGGTAATCGTGCAGTTTTATGTGGGCGAGGACATTGAGCGCTCGTTCGTAAAACTCTACAATGAAATAAACAAGCATATGGACATTATGCCCGATGGCGTCACCTTTCCTTTGGTAAAAACGCGTGCCATTGATGACGTACCCATGCTTGGCCTGACACTTTGGAGCGAAAATTACGACGGCTACCAATTGAGCCAAATGGCCCAAGAGCTGGAAAGTGAAATCAAGAAGGTCAACGATGTGGCGATTACCCATACAATAGGAAATCAAGACCGTCAGTTACGGGTGGTTTTGGATAAGGATAAATTAGCGGCGAGTGGTCTCGATTTCTTGTCGGTTTCCGAAATGATCAAAGCCAATAATGCGCAATTGAGCTCGGGTAGTTTTGATAAGAACGATACCGAATTCTTGGTGAACACGGGCAAGTTTTTAGCATCGGTTACCGATGTGGAAAATCTCGTGGTAGGAGTGCAACAGAATCAACCAATTTACCTAAAACAAATTGCCAATATTATCGATGGTCCTGAAATTCCACAAAGTTATGTTTCATTAGGCTTCGGACAGGCCAGTGATAAGGTAGCCGATTATAAATCCGAATATCCTGCGGTGACCATTTCCGTAGCGAAAAGAAAAGGGGCCGACGCCATGAAAATCGCCGATATCGTTATCGACAAAGTGGAGCATTTACGCAGCACCTTGATTCCCGATGATGTACATGTAGAGATTACCAGAAACTATGGGGAAACGGCATCGCACAAAGTTTCTGAACTGTTGTTGCACCTCATTGGGTCTATCATTGCGGTAACACTCGTGGTGATGTTGGCTATGGGATGGCGTGGTGGATTGGTAGTTTTTCTATCGGTACCCATTACGTTTGCCCTTACGTTATTGAGCTATTATATGCTTGATTACACCTTAAACAGGATAACGCTTTTTGCCTTGGTTTTTGTGACCGGAATTGTAGTGGATGACTCCATTATTATTGCGGAGAACATGCACCGGCATTTTAAAATGAAACGCCTGCCCTTTAAACAGGCCGCACTCTATGCGATCAATGAAGTAGGCAACCCTACTATTTTGGCCACATTTACGGTTATTGCCTCTGTATTGCCCATGGCTTTCGTTTCCGGGTTAATGGGACCATATATGGCTCCAATGCCTATAGGGGCTTCCATTGCCATGATTTTATCATTGTTTGTGGCATTGACCATTACCCCATACTTAGGTTACATTTTCTTAAGGGAAAAAGATAAAAAAGGCCAAGAGGAGAAAATAGAAAAACCGCTTGAAGAAACTTACATATATAAAATCTATAACAAATTCGAACGCCCATTAATTGAGAACAAAAGTAAACGCTGGTTGTTTTTGGGATTGACCTTTTTATTGCTTCTGGGTTCTATGTTACTTTTTTTCACCAAATCGGTAGCCGTAAAGATGTTGCCTTTTGATAACAAGAACGAGTTTCAAGTGGTTATTGACATGCCAGAAGGCACTACCCTAGAGCGTACTGGAGTTGTAGCCCAAGAAATTTCACAATACTTGTCCACGCGCCCTGAAGTAGTGAACTATCAAAATTATATCGGTACCTCTGCCCCTATTACCTTCAATGGTTTGGTGCGTCATTACGATCTACGTGGTGGTAGCAATATGGCGGATATACAGGTTAATCTGGTAGATAAGGGCGAACGTTCCGCGCAAAGCCATGATATTGCCAAATTACTACGGCCGGATATTCAAAAAATTGCGGCCAAATACAATGCGAACGTAAAACTGGTAGAAGTACCACCGGGACCTCCTGTATTGTCGACCATCGTGGCAGAGGTTTATGGACCTGATTATGAAGAGCAAATCAAGATAGCCAATAATGTTCAAAGG
>JAUIGC010000309.1 GCA_030429835.1 Bacteroidia bacterium | reverse complement strand
AGGACTTTCGCTAGTTTGGAAACTACCATGGAAAATTTGAACAAGGTGGTGTCAAAAATTGAAAAAGGAGATGGTACCTTCGGAAAGTTAATGAACGACCAAGAATTGTATTCCAATTTAACGAGTGCTTCCCGAGAATTGGATTTACTGCTTCAAGACTTTAGACTGAATCCAAAACGCTATGTCAATGTTTCGGTATTTGGTAAAAAACAAAAGGAATACGAAGTTCCTGAAGATGACCCTGCCAATAAAATAGAATAAATCGAATGCAATATTTACCCAATATCCTTTTTGTAGCCGTCCTTTGTGTGGGGATTGGTTATTTCACCAAGAATATTACAAAAATTCGTCGTAATATTCTTTTGGGTAAAGATGTGGACGTAAGTGATGATAAATCTACAAGATGGCGAAATATGGCCATGATTGCCTTGGGCCAGACTAAAATGGTAGTTCGTCCGATAGCGGGTTTACTCCATATAATCGTGTATGTAGGGTTCATCATCATCAATATTGAAGTATTGGAGATTATCATAGATGGTATTTTTGGCACGCATAGAATTTTTGCCGGCCTGGGCCCCGTTTATGATTTCCTTATAGCTTCGTTTGAGATTTTGGCCTTATTGGTCATTGTATCGGTAGTTGCCTTTTGGATTCGAAGGAATATTATAAAGCTCAACCGATTTTTCAAACCAGAAATGAAAGGTTGGCCAAAGAAGGACGGGAATTTGATTCTGTACATAGAATTGGTTTTGATGGTACTTTTCCTAACCATGAACGCCGCAGATTTTCGATTACAACAGTTGGGAGCTGAGCATTATGTAGAGGCAGGAAGTTTTCCGGTAAGTCAATTCATTGCAAATTGGCTTAATAGTTGGGGTATCCCTAATTTAATTCTTTTGGAAAGAACGGCCTGGTGGTTGCACATTATTGGAATCCTGTTTTTTCTGAATTACCTATACTATTCCAAACATTTACATATTCTTTTGGCCTTTCCCAATACCTATTATGGAAAATTGGGACCGAAAGGGAAGTTCAGGAATCTGGAAGCGGTTACGAAGGAAGTGAAGCTAATGTTGGACCCTGAAGCCGACCCTTTTGCTGTTCCTGAAGATACAGGGGATTCAAATCCACCTGCAAAGTTTGGAGCTTCTGATGTCATGGATTTGAGCTGGGTACAATTGTTAAATGCCTATACATGTACTGAATGTGGACGGTGTACCAGTGAATGTCCGGCAAACCAGACTGGAAAAAAATTGTCCCCGAGAAAGATAATGATGGACACTCGTGACCGTCTGGAGGAAGTTGGAAAAAACTTGGATGCGAATAAAGGGGAATTTAAAGAAGATGGAAAGCAGTTGCTGGACGACTATATCACCAGGGAAGAACTATGGGCCTGTACCTCATGCAATGCTTGTGTTGAGGCTTGCCCCGTTAGCATAGACCCCTTGTCAATTATCATGGATATGAGACAGTATTTGGTCATGGAACAATCCGCTGCCCCGTCGGATTTAAATAATATGATGGGGAATATTGAGAACAATGGGGCGCCTTGGCCGTTCAACCAAATGGATAGGTTAAACTGGAGTAAGGAATCTTAAAAGATGAAATAATGGCAGACACTATACAAGTTCCTACAATGGCAGAAATGTTTGCTGCCGGTAAAACCCCCGAAGTATTGTTTTGGGTGGGTTGTGCAGGTAGTTTTGATGATAGGGCCAAAAAAATAACAAAAGCCTTTGTCAAGATTTTAAACAAGGCCAATATTTCCTTTGCCGTTTTAGGAACGGAAGAAAGTTGTACCGGTGACCCAGCTAAAAGAGCTGGAAATGAGTTTTTGTTCCAAATGCAGGCCGTTAGCAATATTGAAGTCCTCAATGCCTATGAAATAAAAAAGATTGTAACAACGTGTCCGCATTGCTTCAATACGATCAAGAACGAATATCCAGGTTTAGGCGGCTCTTACGAAGTGGTACATCATACACAATTCTTAAAGCAGTTGTTAAAGGAAGGTCGTATTTCAATGGAAGGGGGTACTTTTAAGGGTAAAAGAATAACCTTTCACGATCCATGTTACTTGGGCAGGGCCAACGGCATATATGAGGCGCCTAGGGAGCTTATTAAAAAGTTGGATGCCGAATTGGTAGAAATGAAAAACTGCAAACAAAAAGGATTGTGTTGTGGTGCCGGAGGGGCCCAGATGTTCAAGGAACCGGAAAAAGGAGATAAGGACGTAAACATAGAACGTACGGAACAGGCTTTGGAAACTACGCCTGATATTATTGCCGCCGGATGTCCGTTTTGTAATACTATGATGACGGACGGGGTAAAAAACAAGGAAAAGGAAGGGGA
>JAUIGC010000076.1 GCA_030429835.1 Bacteroidia bacterium | reverse complement strand
ACTATTACTGGTAATGGCGTTTCGGCAATGATAAAAGAAACCGTAAACCTTTACAAAGACTATTTAAAAACTATTAGAACAAATTAATATGGCACTTTTAACAAAAAAGGATGCAAATCTAATTAAAGATCCCTTGGCGGATAACAACCCAATTACCATTCAGGTATTGGGTATCTGTTCGGCATTGGCCATTACTGCCGAACTTAAAGCTTCCGTGGTTATGGCGATTTCGGTTATGTTCGTATTGGGCTTGGGTAATGTTGTAATCTCATTGATGCGAAATATAATTCCATCCAAGATTAGAATTATTGTTCAATTAATCGTGGTAGCCACACTGGTAATTATAGTGGATCAGGTATTGAAAGCCTACGCCTATGATTTAAGTAAGACCTTGGCCGTTTTTGTGGGTCTTATTATTACTAACTGTATCATTATGGGCCGATTTGAGGCATTTGCTTTGGGAAATGGTCCATGGAGGTCTTTCCTGGACGGGATCGGCAACTCTCTGGGATATGGTATTATTTTGGTTATTGTCGGGTTTTTTAGGGAACTTTTAGGTTCAGGAACGTTGGGTGGAATCCCTGTTTTGGGAGACCCTATCGAAAAGACCGGACTTTATTCCATCGGCTACGAGAATAATGGATTCATGATCATACCTCCTGCTGCTTTGATAGTAGTTGGAATTATCATCTGGGTTCAGCGTTCAAGAAATCCAGCATTGGTAGAAGAAAATTAAAAACATACTTATATACAGTATTATGTTAGAGCATATAGAATTATTTTTTAGGTCCATTTTTATAGATAATATGGTGTTCGCCGTATTCTTGGGAATGTGTTCCTATTTGGCGGTATCAAAAAAAGTGGCAACAGCAGTAGGTCTGGGAGCGGCTGTAATCTTTGTACTCGCGGTAACGGTTCCCATGAACTGGTTGTTGGATAAATATTTGTTACAAGATGGTGCTTTGGCCTGGTTAGGTCCGGAGTATGCTGACTATAATCTTAGTTTTCTATCCTTTATCCTGTTCATCGCCACTATTGCTACGATGGTTCAGCTAGTAGAGATTGTAGTTGAAAAGTTTTCACCCTCATTATACAACTCATTGGGTATTTTCTTGCCTTTGATTGCCGTAAACTGTGCCATTTTGGGTGGCTCTTTGTTTATGCAATCTAGACAGATAGAAACTTTTGGACTTGCTTTTAATTATGGTCTAAGTTCTGGAATAGGTTGGTTTTTGGCAATTTTGGCCATAGCCGCTATCCGTGAAAAAATTAGATATTCCAACGTGCCAGCTCCTTTAAGAGGTCTTGGGATTACGTTTATAATTACTGGGTTAATGGGTATTGGTTTTCAGAGTTTTGGAGGTATGTTAACCGGTGGTGACGATGCCGCAGAGGAAGCTCAGGAAACGGTTAACCTGGAAACCCCAAAAGTGGAACAAAAGGAAACATCCGCAAAAAAGGTAGCTGATAATAATTCTGAGATTGACGAGAAGGAGATATCTTATAACGACGTAAAAAAATAAGTATGATTTTAGCTGCAAGTACAGGCGGGACAATATTGATTACGGTAGTCGCTTTTTTAATTCTTCTAATGTTATTAGTGGCTTTATTATTGTTCACTAAGGAAAAATTGTCCCCATCCGGGCCAGTGACCATTACTATTAATGGGGAAAAGAAGATTGAGGTTGGGTCTGGAAGCTCCTTGTTGTCAACCTTGGGAAATCAAAAAATATTTTTACCATCAGCCTGTGGTGGAGGTGGAACCTGTATCCAGTGTGAATGCCATGTGCTTTCAGGTGGAGGAGAGGCGTTACCTACTGAAACCCCGCATTTTTCAAAGAAGGAATTGAACCATGGTGCCCGTTTGGCTTGTCAGGTCAAGGTAAAGCAAGACATGGAAATTACGATTCCAGAGGAAGTCTTCGGTATCAAAAAATGGAATGCCAAGGTCGTTAGAAACTATAATGTGGCTTCTTTTATCAAGGAATTTGTAGTAGAGATTCCTGAGGACATGGGTTATAAGGCCGGAGGATATATCCAGATAGAAATTCCTGAGTGTGAGGTTAAATACTCGGATATCGATATTACCGCCCACCCAGAGGAACATGAGACCCCTGATAAATTTCAGGCGGAATGGGATAAGTTCAACCTATGGCCTTTAGTAATGAAAAATCCTGAAACTGTGGAAAGAGCCTATTCCATGGCTTCTTATCCAGCAGAAGGACGAGAAATTATGTTGAACGTTCGTATTGCAACTCCACCATGGGACAGAGCTAAGAATGGTTGGATGGATGTTAATCCTGGTATTGCTTCATCCTATATATTTAATTTGAAACCAGGTGATGATTGTGTGATTTCAGGACCTTATGGAGAATTTTTTATCAATGAGTCTGATGCGGAAATGTTATATGTTGGTGGTGGAGCAGGTATGGCGCCCATGCGTTCACATCTATACCATTTGTTCAAAACATTGAAAACTAGTAGAAAGGTAAGTTATTGGTACGGAGGTCGTTCCAAAAGAGAGCTTTTCTACTTGGACCATTTTTACCAACTGGAAAAGGAGTTTCCAAACTTTAAGTTCTATTTGGCCTTGTCAGAGCCTTTGGAAGAGGACAATTGGAAGGTAAAGGAAGATATAGATGCACCGGGGGATGGATTCGTCGGATTTATACATAATTGTGTAATTGATAATTATTTAAGTAAACATGAATCTCCAGAAGATATCGAATTATATTTCTGCGGACCTCCATTAATGAACAAGGCAGTTCAGAAAATGGGTGAAGATTTTGGTATTCCAGACGAAAATATTCGTTTCGACGATTTCGGAGGTTAAGAGAATAGATAACAATACAATGGAAAAACCGATATGCTTACATATCGGTTTTTTTCGGACTGGAGGTATATGAAACCATTAACGGAACAGGAACTTCATAATTTGGCCATGAATTTGGTTGGAAAGCAGTTGGAAGAAGAGGGTTACGAATTTTTGGCGGTTAACAGCGAATTGCGAAAAAATCCACAGTTCGTTTGTATCAAGGAAAAAAAGATGAGTTTCGTAGTAGTGAAAGCGATAGAGTACCCCGGCGATCCACAGGATCTTGATTTTTTTAGGGCAGATTTACATAAAATGAGAGACCACGCCTTAAAGTTTGAGGCTAGGACTTTTTATGCTCCTGTTGGATTGGTGAATGCTAAGGATTATAATCTACCTGTATATCTAAATGAGGATTACATTGTGGATTATGAAGGTTTAATTGAAATTGAATAATGATGAGGAAATGGATTTTGATAGTAGGCGCCCTTGTGGTGTGTTCCTGCAATGATGGTGTCGTTCGCAATCAATCCCAAGGAGAGGCCCTGGGCACTACATTTAATATTATCTACTTTGCAAAAGGGGAGTTGGATTTTCAAAAGGAAATTGATTCTGTTTTTACAGCAGTAAATCACTCCTTGTCAACATACTCGCCGGATTCGGACATATCAAAAATAAACAAAGGGGATAGCCTCCTTGTCGTTGATAAAATGTTCCGGGAAGTTTTTGAACTTTCACGGGAAGTGCATAAGGATACAAGGGGATATTTTGATCCCACAGTGGGTGTATTGGTAAATGCTTGGGGTTTTGGCCCGGGCAATCAGGTCTCTATGGATAGTACCTCTGTGGATAGTCTGTTGAACTATGTGGGTTTCAATAAAGTATCCATAACTCCTGAAAATAGGATTATAAAGGACAATCCCAATATCTATTTCGATTTCAATGCCATAGCAAAGGGATATGCCATAGATAGATTGGCTTTGATGCTTGATAGGAAGGGTATTGAGAATTATTTAGTTGAAGTTGGTGGGGAAGTGGTGGCAAAGGGTATTAATCTGGAAAAGGAAAAACCTTGGGTTGTTGGGATTGATGACCCTCAAGTGGTCACCGGCCGACAATTAAAGCTGCTGATCAATTTGACTGATAGAGCCCTGGCTTCCTCAGGAAATTACAGAAAATTTAGAATAGATAGTGTTACAGGAAAAAAGTATGTCCATACGGTGGACCCCATAACCGGTTACACAAAAAATTCAAATACCTTAGGAGTGACCATTCTAGCAAATAATTGTGCGACTGCTGATGCCTACGCCACGGCTTTTATGGCGATGGATTTACCGGAAGCTTTTAAAGTGATAAACTCCAATAAAAATTTAGAGGCCTATATTATCTATTTGGACGAAAAGGGAGTTACCAAGGAATTTTTGACCAAAGGATTTAAGACCTTGTTGGTAGAGTAGTTATTTTTTGACCAAGGGGATAATTTCTCCTTGGGCCAATCTGAATTTTTCTACATCTTCCTTGGACATTTTTGCTGTAAGGTCAATCTCTTCAACCTTGAAGCCGACAGATCTTAGCTTATTAAAATAATCCCTACCATAAATCCTTACATGATCGTATTGTCCAAATATTCTGGCTCTTTCTTTTTTATCGGTAATTGAATGATCTTCAAAAGTCTCTGGTCTATTCAAATCTTGCGGAATTTGGAAGACGCCCCATCCACCAGGTTTAAGAATTCTGTACAGTTCCTGCATGGCTTTGGTATCATCGGGTATATGTTCCAAGACATGATTACAAAGGATTACATCAAAACTATCATTTTCAAAAGGTAAATTACAGATATCCGCAGGTACATCTGCCAATGGGGAATTTAGATCGGTAGTGGTATAATCTAGATTCTTTAAATTTTTAAACCGTTTATAAAATGCCTGTTCAGGGGCAAAGTGCAAAACTTTTAGACTTTCCTTAAAAAAGTTTGACTTATTTTTTAGATAGAGCCATAATAGCCTATGCCTTTCCAAGGATAGGGTAGAAGGGGAGAGCACATTTTCCCTTGGATTTTCGTAGCCATAAGGCAGAAAACTGCGGAAGGTCTTGCCATCGATAGGATCTTCATATCTCTTCCCGGAATAATAGATGGAAAGCATTGGTCTAACCCAATAGCTTACTTTGATAAGCAAGGGTCTTGGGATAAGATTTAAAAAAAACTTGAAGATTTTCTTCATGCAACCGATAGGCCAAAATTATTATTTTCCTAAACAAGTTAGTTAATGTACCTAAATCACCTTTTAAACTAATTAAGGTTGTAGGTTTTTATGTCTAAACTCGTCCTCTTCATCGGTGGTAATGCCTAGGGCATCATAGATATACTGGAACGTTGAAAGCAATTCCGGTTTTCCGTTTACAATGGCCACATCATGTTCAAAATGCGCACTGGGTTTTCCGTCTGCCGTAAGGATGGTCCAACCATCCTTGAGCTGTTTTATATTCTTGGTTCCCATATTGATCATAGGTTCAATGGCCACAGTCATTCCTTCCACAAATTTTTTACCACGACCTCTTTTACCATAATTGGGCATTTCCGGACTTTCATGTAATTTTTTTCCCAGTCCATGGCCTACAAGCTCCCTCACCACTCCATAACCATGGCCTTCACAATAATTTTGAATGGCATAACCTACATCACCGACCCTATTGCCTGCCCTAAATTCCCTAATGCCAATATACAGGGATTCCTTGGTCACTTTTAATAACTTCTTGACTTCCGGGGCCACTTCACCAACTTCAAAGGTGTAGGCATGATCGCCATAAAACCCATTTTTCAGGGCTCCGCAATCCACGGATATAATATCTCCATCCTTTAGCGGCTCAGAATTGGGGATTCCATGGACCACTTGAGCATTTGGGCTCATATTCAGGGTATTGGGGAAATCATACATACCCAAAAACCCAGGTTCTGCACCGTGGTCACGAATAAAAGTTTCTGCCAATTGATCCAAATACAAGGCATTGACTCCCGGTTTTATTTCCGAAGCCAACATGCCCAAGGTTTTTGAAACAATAAGCGCACTTTCGCGCATCAGTTCTATCTCTTCTGCCGATTTTATTTTTACCATAGGTGCAAAAGTAAACTTATTTTGAATTTGGCTAGTCCACTAAGGATTTTTGCGTCATGTAGGACGATTGGGCAACGCCCATCAGTTTTAGAATAGTTGGGGCTATGTCCCCTAAAACACCATCCTTAATGCTTTTGATATCCTTGTCCACCAAAATAAGTGGCACCGGGTTTGTCGTGTGTGCGGTATTAGGGGTTCCATCTGGGTTTATCATGGTCTCACAATTTCCATGATCCGCAATAACAATGACCGAGTAGTCATTCTCAATTGCTGTAGTAATTACGTCCTTGGCACATTCGTCTACGGTTTCACAGGCCTTTATTGCGGCTTCCATTACCCCGGTATGGCCCACCATATCTGGATTGGCAAAATTGAGACAAACAAAATCCACCTCCCCTTTTTCCAATTCTGGAATAATGGCATCCCTAATGTCATAGGCGCTCATTTCTGGCTGAAGGTCATAGGTGGCCACTTTGGGAGAGGGACACAAAAGCCTTTTTTCCCCGTCAAAGGGTACTTCTCTGCCACCGCTAAAGAAAAATGTTACGTGAGGATATTTTTCGGTTTCGGCTATCCTAATCTGTTTCTTTCCGGCATTGGCAAGCACTTCGCCCAAGGTTTCCTTTATGTTTTCCTTATCATAAACCACGTGTACCCCTTTAAAGGAATCATCGTAGTTGGTCATGGTCACATAATAAAGATTCAACTTATGCATATTCTGTTCATGCATGTCCTCTTGGCTTAGTACTTGGGTAAGTTCCCGTCCCCTATCCGTTCTAAAGTTGAAAAATATGACCACATCACCATCTTGTATTTGTGCTACAGGATTTCCTTCTTCATTGGTCATGACGATTGGTTCTATGAACTCGTCCGTAATATTGTTATCATAACTATGTTGGATACTTTGTGCTATATCCTTTGATTTTTCACCTTCTGCATTGACCATAACATCATAGGCTTTTTTCACACGTTCCCATCGTTTATCGCGGTCCATGGCGAAATATCTTCCTACTACAGAGGCTAATTTGGCATTTTTACCTGAACAAAAGGCAACCAGATCCTCCAAGAAACCTTTACCACTTTTAGGATCCACATCCCTGCCATCTGTAAAAGCATGAATGTACATATCTTCTACCCCGGAATCTGAACCAGCGGTAATCAATCCCTTTAGGTGGTCAATATGGCTATGTACGCCACCATCACTTAGTAGACCTAGAAAATGTACAGGTTTATTGTTCTGTTTGGCATAGGTAAAGGCATCCCTTAAGGCTTGTTCATCCTTTAAGGTATTGTCCTTAACGGCCAAATTGATTTTGGCCAAATCCTGATAGACTATTCTACCCGCACCCAAATTCATATGGCCTACCTCACTATTGCCCATCTGACCTTCCGGAAGTCCTACGTTCATTCCATCGGTAAGGAGGTTAGCGTTTGGATAATTCTTGTATAAACTATCTATAAAAGGCGTGTTTGCCTTGTCTACTGCAGAAACTTTTGGGTCCGGGGATTTACCCCATCCGTCCAATATCATTAAGATAACTTTCTTGTTCATCTTTAACTCATAAATTTAATATTCAAAAATACTATGATTCCTGAAGTTTAACTAGTCTGCATCAAGTCTTTTTAGAGTTTAATGCGATATCGTTAAAGGATTTAACGGTTGGTTGTCGCTTTTGTTAAAATTTAGTTATTTAACTGTTAATCCTGTAACATCCTACTATAAGAGGAGTCTATATTTATATAATAACAATCTATTCATCAATTAAATTCATTCATCATGAAAAAAACAATCCTAACAATGTCCATGGCGATGCTACTCATGGGTGGCGGCCTCATGGCCAAAGAATCTATGGGTTATGGCCCAATCGCAATTGAGAAAAATCTTAAGGCCTATGAAATCAGTTCCTTTTGTAAAGCGGTAATGCAAGGCGATATTACTACCGTGGAGCGTATGATCGAACTCGGTGAGGATATCAACAAGAAATCCCTAGGAATGACTCCTGTGATGTTCGCTGCACGTTATAACAAGGCCGAAGTACTTCAATTACTTATTGACAATGGGGCCGACCTGAACATTAAAAGTAATCAAGGATTTTCGGTAACTAAATATGCCGAACTCTCCAACGCTACCGATGCTCTTGCCATTCTGGAGAACGCTTTGGGCAGTTGATTTAAAAAAAACAGACCATCAATCAAAAGGCGAAAGTCCTGTTCCTTCAACAAAAAGGAACAGGACTTTTTTATGTTATTTTAAAAGTGATGTTTTTGGTGTAATCTATCTTTAAAATTCTTTTTTTTACAAAAGAGCCATTCGCTTGGTGTCCACCATATAATAACGAGAGTTTAGGCCTAGTGTTAATTTTTTATTATTGTTTTCTTAAAATAAAAAATTCATAAAAAATGATGCTTAATTTTGAGTATATAATAAAATACAACTTTAATTAAACATTCATATTATGAAAAAAACAATTTTAACAATGGTGTCCGTAGGAATTTTGGCAGTTTCAGGAGCCTATGCAAATACTAATTTAAAAGGCGATAACGACAATATCCTATTAACTCGAGTAAATGAAAATATCAGCTCACTCTGTAAGGCTGCTATGCAAGGCGATGTGGAGAAAGTAAGAAGTTTGATTGCTACAGGTGAAAGTGTAAACGAAAAATCCTTGGGAATGACCCCTGCCATGTATGCGGCTCGTTATAATAAGCCAGAAGTCCTGAAAGTATTGATACTTAACCAAGCCAATTTGTACATAAAAAGTGACCAAGGTTATACCGTAAAGGATTATGCGGAAATGTCAAAAGCTAAAGAGGTACTGGAAGTTATTAATTCCAACTCCTGATTTTGTGTGGATTTATTTGAATTAGAAAAAAAGGCCCATCGATTTTGATGGGCCTTTTTATTTTAAATACTCTAAATAGTGTTCAAGTAAAAGAGTAATCGTTAAAATTCAAATCCATTAATTGCCCTATAGGCAAATGCATACACGGCCATAAACAACATCAAGGCGCAAAAGACCGAATAGACTTTCAAAAGCACTACCAATATTTCTGGCTTGCAATTTTCAAAAGCGCCCACGTAAAGATTCTTAAAGTGTGTTAGTGTTCCCATTATAGTGTCTCGTTTAGATACCGATAAAAATCGATATATATTACTAAATCAAAGCTATAAGGGTCAAATTTATAATAGTAAAGTGATTCGGGAATGCTAAATATAGTAAAAAGAAAGAGGCATTGATGTTATATATCCGATTATCCGCAAAAATTAACGTTTATCCTTCTGCTTTATATTTTTCAATGACTTCCCAATTTTTTCTATTCTATTTTCTGGATCTGGATCTCTGCTCAGAAACTAGGAACACCATATGTACCGCGTGCCTCCCTTAAGTTTTCGTAACCTTAATTATTTCATATGTACCATAGCAGCCTGAGTCATAAAAAGACACCAAAATCATGTATCTCCATGGCCATTGGTAACATTCGTCTTATGCCATCCAGCAATGGCGTTAAAGAAGAGACCTGTTTATGTCCAAAATATTGTTCTGTATATAGCTTCGGAGAAAGGCGCGGGTAAAATGTTCTGCACCAAAAAATTCCTCCTTTTCCAAAAGAGCTATTACATTGATACCCCTGTAAGCTTCCAACATCGGGATGGATAGGGGGGCGTAGCTGTAGTGCCAGGGCTCGTATTTAAACCCCCTTCGTTTAGGGTCATCCGTATAGACCAAGTGATAACCATAAGTTTCTGAATTCTCGTCCATCCATAACTTAAAGTCCTCATAAGGACCTCCGTTACCATATTTTTCAGGATCCAGTACATCGCCCTCCACGTTTCTGTAACCGTCAATAATATCGGCATCGGTGCCCCAGTGGTGTCTACTGGTACCGGGAATGGTGGAGTATTCGATGATTTTTTCAATGGCGGCCATTGGTTCCATGCCTTCATCCGTATAGGTAATATACTTTCGTTCAAAAATACCCTCCTGTCTGCTAAAATCCCGAAAGCTGGAAACGATCTTCAAATCGATACCATCGGAATAAGCGGCCTTTTTCATGTCCAAAAAGGCATCGTGGGCTTCCTTCCTTAGGTTAATGTCCTTTCCAAAAAGTTCAATGGGGGCCTTTCCCATAAGCTCAGCTATGGAATATTCACCTTCCTGCATCAAAATACTAGGGAGCAATGAAAGCCCCAATGCGGCTCCACTACTTTTTTGGATAAAAGACCTTCTCTTCATTTTGGTTATGTTACCGTTGTGTGGGTATATACTTTTTAAAATTAAGCAAATAAATCGGGTTGGCTTGTTTCAAACCAAGTCCAAGATAGATATATAACGTTCAAACGAGCAGGATTATTACCTGCTTTTATGTGTTACCACCGTAACAAAAATGCCTTTTTACATTATCTGGCCAAGTAGAGAAAACCTTGGTATTTTAAATCCAGGTCGAGCATGTCTATGGTGTAAAAATAGACACCAACGGGCAGCCCATCTTCCCGTGCAATCACAAAATTGTCCACATTGGAAAATCCGACGAACTCATCCGTATAATTGGACTTTTCAAAAACCTTGAGTCCGAAGCGGTCATAGATTCGTACCATGTTATTTGGGGATTCCTCCAATTCTTCCACATAAAAGCTGTCATTGATGCCATCTCCATTTGGGGATATAAAAAAGTTGTCCAAGGTAAGTACATCCTTCTCCAAGGGTTCAAAAGGTATTTGGGAAACGCCAAGGGTAATAATTTCATAGTCATCGGGGACAAAGGTTTCGGAAGTTACAAAGCCTTGGTCCAAGGTGCCTGTAACCACACCGACCTCCAAATTGATCCATCGCTGGGAAATTTTGCTCCAGCCTACGGGAATTATTTTTGTGGAATCATCCGTAAGGGCGGTGAGATTGCTTCTTTCGTTCCATGAAATGGATATGGTGGAAGGAACACTGCCTTCCAAACGCCAAAATTCCAAAGTGGAAACGGCCGCGATGTCAATATCCAGGACTGAGGTATCAAAATTGCCAGGGATGACCGACTGTGTACCGGGGTTGTCAAAGAAGTAGGCGCACTTGGCAAAGGGGTTTGCGGCTTCTGAACTCAAGGTCAGGGGCCTTAAAAATTCCACATCGCCCACGGGAAACAAGAAATTCTGTTGGTTGGTGATGGCGGCATAACCGTTTATTTTGGTAAGGTCGCTTTCCCCGTTATAAAAGGCGTCCGTTAAAAAATTATAATAAACGGCACTGTTGGATTTTGGGGTATAGATATCCCCCAGGATAAAATTGGTGTTGTTGTTGGTATCCAAACCAAGGGTAAGGATCAAGTCATTGTCCACGGCTACCTCCACATCGTAAAACAAGGGGACCACACTCCCGAAAACGGACAGGTCGGTTCCGTAAAAGCCGGCAAGGCCCCTGTTACCATCAAAAGGGGAGTCATTGATAAAATCCGTATGGAAACCCAAGTTGCCGCCCTCATGAATACGGATAGTACCATTGTTGTATAACGCGGTTTGCGCCACTGCGGAAACCAAGGAAAAGAACGCAACGATGTTAAGAACTCTATTCATTTTCTTTGGCTAATAGGTGTTGAATGGCTTTTACTTGTTTCTTTAAGGCATCCAATTCTTTGGAAAGTGCTTGATTCTCCTCCTGTAAAGTCTCAATTTTCTTTTCCTGTTCTATGGTATGGAGAAAGAGTTCCTCGATTTTTTCAAGGTTGATCCTGGAGGCCTCACCTAAATTCCAAAAGCCTTGCGCCTTAATTTCTTGAGCGGACTGTACTCCCGGTAAATGGTGGTTCTGTTTTACAAATTGTTCAATTTCATCTAGGCTTTTAAACCTATAACCTTCGTTTAAAGAAGATGTTCCTTTGAAATATTTTTGGAAGACATAGTCGGGAATGTCAATTGTCGTATCTGCTGATAAAAATCCTCCATCGGCTCTTACCGCTCCATCTACATGTAAATTCGCTAGAGGATTAGTTACACCGATTCCTACATCACCATTTGCATCGATTCGCATGGCTTCAGAACTTGCAGTGGAAAATGCTAACTCGCTGCTTCCATCAAGCCACATTCCTGTATTTAAATCATCTTGAAAACGATATGCAGGCAAAGATTCTGTACCACTTCCATTTGCCATAGTACTTGCCCGAATTTGACCGAAAACATGTAGTTTAGAATCCGGGTTTGCAGTACCTACACCAAATCGTAATGTTGTGTTGTTCCAAAAAAGTTGAGCAATGTTTTCATCAATACCACCATTTCCATCGGAAAATAAAATTGCTCCTGTATTTGCTGGATTTGTTAAATTTTCCCAGGTGGCGACGCCCCCTAATGTTGTGAGCACCTGTCCGTCGGTTGCCGACCCCTTAACCCGAAGTTCATCAGCAACGATTTCTATTGTGGTACCGTCCACGTTCAGGTCGTATCCAGTGGCGGCATCGAATGTGGTAAGCCCGTCGTTGGCACCGGCGTCGACCACTGCGCTCCCTGTCAAGTCAGTTCCGAGTTCCCATGTCGTGGTGGCGTTGTTCCACTTGAGTATCTGGTTGGCGGTGTTCCCCGGTATAATCTCGAGTGCTCCGGTGGCCGCGTTCTGGTTCAGTCCGTTGCCCGCCACGTCCACATTTATCTTCGTGGCGTCCACGCCGTCGTCTGCGATTTGCAGTGCGTCGGCGTTTAGCTCGATGGTCGTTCCGTCCACGTTCAGGTCGTATCCAGTGGCGGCATCGAATGTGGTAAGCCCGTCGTTGGCACCGGCGTCGACCACTGCGCTCCCTGTCAAGTCAGTTCCGAGTTCCCATGTCGTGGTGGCGTTGTTCC
>JAUIGC010000075.1 GCA_030429835.1 Bacteroidia bacterium | reverse complement strand
GATAAGGACGAGAAGCTTCAGATAATGTACGGCATCAATAAGGAGAAAAAGTTGACGGAGCACACCTTGGACCATTTATCGGGTTATAAAGGCTCAAAACCCGTACGCATTGGAAATGCGGCCTATAAACAAAGGCAAAATGATATTTATGGCATTTTGATGGATGTTATTTATGAGCAACTTTCAAAGTATAGTAATGACACGGAAAATGGTGAGGATTTATGGGGCATTACAAAGGGTATTGTGTGGATTGTTTCCCACCACTGGAAAGAAGCGGATAAAGGTATTTGGGAATTTAGAACAGAGGATAGACACTTTACCTTTTCAAAAGTCTTATGTTGGGTGGCCATTGATCGTGCGATCAAGGTGGCCCGGTTGTTTAGGAAAACGCATAAACTTGAAAAATGGACCCAACTGGAGCAAGAAATCAAAAACGATATCCATGCCAATGCTTGGAACCCTGAAGTAAATGCCTTTACCCAATCCTATGGTTCACCAGATATGGATGCCTCGGTTTTATTAATGGAATCCTACGGGTTTATTCATGCAAAGGACCCCAAATTTGTTAGCACTGTTCATGCCATAGAAAAAGAGTTAAGTCATGATGGATTAATGTACCGTTATAAAAATGAGGACGATTTTGGATTGCCATCATCCTCTTTTACTATCTGCACTTTTTGGTTTATAAACAGTCTGTTCAAAATAGGCGAGAAAGAAAAAGCCATGAAGCATTTTGACAAGCTTCTGTCCTATAGTAACCATTTAGGTCTATTTAGTGAAGATATTGATTTTAAGACCAAAAGATTATTAGGAAACTTTCCACAGGCTTATTCCCATTTGGCCCTAATAGAATGTGCTATAAACTTTTCAAGACAGGAAAGCGAAGAACAGGTATTGGCCTCGATCAGTAAGTTATAGTTTCTTGGCCCATGAATCGTTGGGCCATTAGAACAATTTTATCCAACAGCTTCTGGAAATGGTCCTTTGAGGTAAAAGGATTCATTACGGTAACCCGTAAATAGTGCCAGCCGCGTAATTTGGTCTGTACAATATAGAACTCACCGTCTTCCAAAAGTTGTTGCCGTATTTTAGCATTTAATTCATTCAATTCTGCTTGCGACAAACCCGAATAAACATATCGAAAGCAAACAATATTGGCCATAGGTTTTACCGCCAATATAAATGAACTGTGATCCTTTATCATTTTGGCAAAGGATGAGCCCATATCATACAATTGGGTTACGTAGGCGTCAAAAACCGCTTCACCATAATATTTGAGCATGGTATACCAATGGATGCTCATCATGGTCTTTGTACATTCAAAAGTTCTTTTGCCGGAATTGTACCAATCCTCATGGTCCGAATCTGTCAGTAAATAGTCGGCCTTCTGCCTAAAAGTGGCATTGGCGTATGCCCCGTTTTTTAACAATAAGGCCGTTGTGATGGTGGGTAGCATCATCATTTTGTGACCATCTATGACAACGGAATCGGCCCCGGCAATTCCTTTTAGGGTATGCCTATATTTGTTAGAGAAGATTCCAGCACCGCCATGGGCTCCGTCCACATGAAACCAAAGACTGTGGTTTTGTGCAAATTCCCCAATAGCCTCCAAATCGTCGAAAATACCCGTAGCTGTGGAAGGAGCGCTACCAACAATGGCAAAAATAGTGATGCCGTCTACAGTCGCTTTCCGATAAATTTCCTCCAAAACCGAGGTATCCATTTGAAAGGACTCCGTACAAGGAATTTTAATAATCCCCTTTTCTCCTAAGCCCATAATCCTTGCAGCCCTGTCCACACAGTAGTGGGCTTCCTCACTTACCATAATTCCAATGGACTTTTGAAGGCCATCGTTCCAGATATCATCCTTTAGAATCACCTTTCTTGCAGCCAAAAGAGCCGTTAGATTGGCCAAGGTACCCCCTGATGTTAAAAAGCCCCTAGCATCTGAATCCCAACCTATTTTTTCACAAATTAAATCCGTAACAACACGTTCAATCGCGCTTGGTGACATACCCATTTCATAGACGGCCATCCCGTTATTCAACAGGGAACTGATCATGCCCGTTAATGCTGTTAACGGGGCAGCGGGACTCACCTGATGTCCAATATACTTTGGGTGGTGTACATAGGTGGTACGTTCGGTTATCGTTTTAAAAAGGTCATTTTCATTGCCATTTTTCAAAAAATCCTTCCAGAATTTCAGTTCTTCTTCTGGACCATTCCAATGAATGGCCTTTTCTGACTTTTCATTTAATTTATCATCCAAATGGGCGGTTAGCTCATTAATTAACTGATGTCCTTTTTCTTGAAAAAACTCAGGGGAATAGACCTTTTGTAAAAGATTGTTCTGCATTTTTCAAAATTAGATGCTTCCGGCAATTTGTACAAATAAAAAACCGCCCCAATTGGAGCGGTTTTACTTCTGTCTAACAAAACAAAAGGGCAATCTGAATTAGTCAAAGGTGTAACCCTGATCTGCAGCAACTTTATCCGCAATTTGGGTGCGTAAGGCCACTACATTCGGGTTATTGGTATATTTTGTAAATCGTTTTAGTCCCATAAGCTTCATACGTTGTTCATCGCCTTCTGCAAACGAAACGATGGCTTCCTTTCCTTTTTGGATGATAATTTCTGTGGCCCTATACAAATAGAGCTTGGACATCGCAATTTGGGTCGATTGTGCCTCCTCGCCAAAACGTTTTGCATTCTTCTCCGTTCTTAGCAAAGCCGATTCTGCAAGATAGACCTGAATCAAAATATCGGATGCGGCCATCAACAATTGTTGATGTTCCTCTAATTCCGGACCAAATTTCTGAACTGCACTTCCGGCAACCATTAAGAATACTTTTTTTAGTCGTTTCAGCAGGTCTTTTTCTTCAGCGAACAACTCGGAAAAATCCGGAGTATCAAAAGAGGGGATGCCCATTAATTCTTCGCCCACAGCGGTCGCCGGACCAAGTAGATCAACATGGCCCTTCATGGCCTTTTTAACCAACATTCCCACAGACAACATTCGGTTGATTTCATTGGTTCCTTCGTAAATACGGGCAATCCTAGCATCCCTCCAGGCAGATTCCATAGGAGTATCGGCACTAAAGCCCATACCACCAAAAATTTGAATACCTTCGTCCGTGGTCTGTTGTACATGTTCCGAAACGGCCACTTTTAAAATCGAACATTCAATAGCGTATTCTTCAACGCCCTTTAGTTCTGCTTCTTGGTGTGAATTTCCTTCAGCTTCCCGGATAGCGATTCTATCCTCTATATTCTTGGCTGCGCGATAACAAGCGGATTCATCCACATAGGCATTGGTGGCCATATCCGCAATCTTTGCCTTAATGGCGCCAAAGCTAATAATCGGAACTTTGAACTGGATTCGTTCATTGGCATATTTTGTGGCTTCGTTTATCACTCTTCTCTGCGCTTCCAAACAAGCCGCGGCCAATTTAATTCGACCGATATTCAATGCGTTCATGGCAATTTTAAAACCATTACCTCGTGTGGATAGCATATTCTCAACCGGTACCTTGGTGTCATTAAAGAATACCTGACGGGTAGAGGAGGAGTGAATACCCAGTTTCTTTTCTTCATCACCTAGGGTGATTCCATTTTTTGGGTCATTTTCAACAATAAACCCAGTGATATTTTTATCATCCTCAATTCTGGCGAAAACAATGAATAGGTTACAGAACCCGGCATTGGAGATCCACATTTTTTGTCCGGTTATGCTATAATATTTTCCATCATCGGAGAGTACTGCTTTTGTTTTACCGGAATTGGCATCGGATCCTGCACCCGGTTCCGTTAAACAATATGCCCCAAACCACTCGCCCGTAGCCAATTTTGGTACGTACTTCTGTTTTTGTTCTTCTGTTCCATATAGGGTTATTGGCATGGTACCGATACCGGTATGTGCTCCAAATGCTGTACTAAAAGACCCAGTTGCTCCCGATATATAATCGCACACCAACATGGTTGAGACGAAGCCCATGCCCATTCCCTCATATTTTTCAGGGACGGCAATACTCAAAAGGCCTAGTTCACCAGCTTCGCGCATGCACTCTTCCGTATAGGCATAGTCCTTCTTTTCAAAACGTTCCCAGTGGGCCCAAAGTTTACGGTCAACAAACTCTTTGGTGCTCTCACGCATCATTTTTTGCTCTTCGTTCAAATCTTCTAGGGTGAAGACGTCTTCACAATTTGTTTCCTTGACCAGGAATTGCCCACCTCGTAGTATATCCTGTTTAACTTCTGTACTCATATATTTATACTTTCTAATTCAAAAATTCATAGATTCCTGCGGCACCTTGTCCAGTACCCACACACATGGTCACCATACCGTATTTCCCTTGCATGTTCCTTTTGCGCATTTCATCAAAAAGCTGTACCGATAATTTGGCACCAGTACACCCAAGTGGGTGTCCTAACGCAATGGCTCCACCATTTACGTTCACGATATCAGGATTCAATTTCAATTCTCTAATGACAGCAAGGGATTGTGACGCGAAAGCCTCGTTCAATTCTATTAACTCCACATCCTCCTGTTTTAAACCTGCTTGTTTCAAAGCCTTTGGAACTGCTGCTACCGGACCTATACCCATAATCCTCGGAGGTACGCCAGCGGCCGCATAGTTGACCAACCGTGCGATAGGTTCCAAGTTCAGTTCCTTCACCATTTCCTCACTCATGACCATAACAAAAGCGGCGCCGTCACTCATCTGGGAGGAGTTGCCAGCGGTAACGCTTCCGTCCGCGGCAAAGACAGGTCTTAGTTTGGCCAAAACTTCCAAGGAAGTTCCCTTTCTTGGTCCCTCATCTTTGGTCACCGTATATTTTTTAGTTGCTTTTTTACCGTTCTCATCCACATACGTTTGTTCCACCTCTATGGGAACAATTTGATCTTGAAAACGATCTTCCGCTTGGGCCTTTAAGGCTTTCATGTGGGAATTATAGGCAAATTCATCCTGATCTTCACGCGATACGTTGAATTCCCTAGCAACGGCTTCGGCAGTATTTCCCATGCCCCAGTAATAATCTTCGTGTCCTTCCTTGACCAAATCATAATTCAATTCGGTTTTATAGCCGGTCATAGGCACTGCACTCATGCTTTCCGCCCCACCCGCTATGATGCAATCTGCCATTCCTGCCTGAATTTTGGCGGTAGCAATACCGATCGTTTCTATTCCTGAGGAACAAAAACGGTTTACCGTAACCCCGGGAACATCCACAATATCTAGGCCCATCAAAGAAATGAGCCTGGCCATGTTCAATCCCTGAGAACCTTCGGGCATCGCATTTCCAACGATAACATCATCGATTCTCTTTTTGTCCAGTCCAGGTAATTCCTTCATCATGTATTCAATGGTTTCTGCCGCTAGTTCATCCGTTCTTTTGAATCGGAAGACCCCCTTGGGTGCTTTTCCTACTGCGGTTCTGTAACCTTTAACGATATATGCTGTTTTCATTAATTTGTGCTTTTGGCTATTCGCTCTTGGCTCCTAGCATTTATAATTTTAACGTCCCATAACAGATTGCTAATGACTGATAGCTTCCCGTTAGTTGCGCAATGGTTTACCTGTTTTTAACATGTGCTGTATACGCTCCAAAGTTTTTCTCTCTGTACAAAGGGATAGAAAAGCTTCCCGTTCCAAATCCAATAAGTACTGTTCCGTCACCATGGTAGGTTCGGATAGATCCCCACCGGCCATAACATAGGCCAATTTATTGGCGATTTTTTTATCGTGCTCGCTAATGTAGTGGCTTGCCTCCATGGAGTCCGTTCCCACTAAAAACATACCCAAAGCTTGTTTACCCAAAACTTTTACATCCTTTCTTTTAGGAGGTTGGGTGTAACCCGATTCAGCCATTAGTTTGGCATATTCTTTGGCCGTTGCTATTTGTCGGTCTTTGTTGACAACAACGATATCTTTTCCATGTTGTAGGATTCCCAAATCATACGCTTCATAGGCGGAAGTGGAAACTTTCGCCATACCGATGGTTAAAAAATACTCTTGTAAAATATTTAGCTCTACATCTCCCTTTCTAAAGGAATCCGAGGCTCTTAAGGCAAATTCCTTGGATCCGCCGCCACCGGGAATGACACCCACGCCAAATTCTACAAGACCAATATAGGTCTCCGCTGCCGCAACCACCTTATCGGCATGTAGTGACAACTCACACCCACCACCTAAGGTCATACCGTGGGGAGCCGAAACGGTGGGTATGGCAGAATACCGTATGCGCATCATGGTGTCCTGGAACATTGTAATGGCCATGTTCAATTCATCATACTCCTGTTCAACGGCCATCATAAAAATCATTCCAATATTGGCACCAACCGAGAAATTGGCAGCTTGGTTACCTACAACCAACCCTTGAAAGTCTTTTTCAGCTAGGTCGATAGCTTTGTTCAATCCGGCCAAAACATCTCCACCAATGGTGTTCATCTTGGATTGGAATTCACAGTTTAGGATGCCATCGCCCAAATCCTCGATGACCACGCCACTATTTTTGAAAACTTCCTTGGTTTTTCTGATATTATCTAAAATGATAAAGGCATCCTGACCGGGAACCTTGACCATTTCTTTCTTAGGAATGTCATAATAATAGGTGTTACCGTCCTTCACACTATAAAAGGAATTGATTCCGGATTCCTTCATTTCAGAAATCCATGAAGCGGCTGTTTGGTTTTCGGCGGCAATAAACTCAAGACCTTTGTCCAAGCCCACGGCATCCCAAATTTGGAAAGGACCGTGCTCCCAGCCAAACCCTGCCTTCATGGCATCATCTATCTTATACAATTCATCCGTTATTTCGGGAATGCGATGGGAAACGTAGGCGAACAGCTGACCAAAGCTTTTTCTGTAAAACTCACCGGCTTTATCCTTTCCACCTACCAAAACGGCAAACCTATCTACTACTTTATCAATGGTTTTTGTTAATTCCAAGGTGGCAAACTTTGCACTTTTCTTGGATCGATACTCCATAGTAACCAAATCCAAGGTCAAAATCTCGCTTTTACCTTTGTCGTCCTGTACTTTTTTATAAAAACCTTGACCGGTTTTGCTGCCAAGCCATTTATTTTCCATCATGGTCTTGATGAAATCCGGTAAAGCAAACAGTTCGTGCCTCTCGTCGTCCTTACAGTTTTCTGAAATTCCATTGGCAACATGTACCAAGGTATCCAGTCCAACGACATCTACGGTTCTAAAGGTTGCGGACTTTGGACGGCCGATGACCGGTCCCGTTAATTTATCTACCTCTTCCACGGTCATGTCCAATTCCTTGACCGTATGGAACAAACTCTGAATGCTGAAAATACCGACCCTATTCCCAATAAATGCGGGTGTATCTTTTGCAACAACGGATGTTTTTCCTAAAAACTTTTCCCCATAACCATTTAAAAAATCCAAAACTTCTGGAAGTGTCTTTGGACCTGGAATGATTTCAAAAAGTTTTAAATATCTAGCGGGGTTAAAGAAGTGTGTTCCGCAAAAATGCTTCTGGAAATCCTCACTTCTTCCTTCACTCATGAATTTTATGGGTATACCAGAGGTATTTGAAGTAATGAGCGTTCCGGGCGTCCTGTGCTTCTCAAGATTTTCAAAGACTTGTTTTTTAATGTCCAAACGCTCTACCACAACCTCAATAATCCAATCTACCTTTCCCACTTTAGAAATGTCATCCTCTAAATTACCTGTGGTAATCCTATTCGCAAATTTTTGGTGATAAATGGGGGAGGGCTTAGATTTTAACGCCGCAGCCAAAGAGTCGTTTACCAATCTATTACGAACTGCCTTATCTTCTAAAGTAAGTCCTTGTGCCTTTTCCTTTTCCGTTAATTCTCTGGGTACGATATCTAGGAGCAAAACCTCTACTCCAATATTGGCAAAATGACAAGCGATTCCACTTCCCATAATACCCGAACCAATTACCGCAACTTTTTTAATATGCTTGTTCATGTAACTTAAGCTGTATTATTTGTTTATTCTGTCTTTTGTATACACTTTTTTGTCCGCAATGAGTTTGTTGATGATATCGGTCACCTCAAAAAAGTGTTTTAGCTTTTCCTCGGACACGTTATTTTTAACGACCTCATTGAATCTTAGAACCACATCTTTGGAATCCTTTCTTTTTTCAAGACCAAAATCGGTAAGGTGAATCAATACCCCTCGGCCATCTGCAGGATTAGGCCTTCTTTTGATCAAACCCTTTTCTTCCATACTTTTCAATATCCTAGATAGACTTGTGGCTTCCATACCCATTTTTGGGCCCAAAGAAGTGGAAGGGGTACCTGTTTTAGGGTCTATGCTCAATAAAGTAAAGCCAATGGCCATAGTTGTTTCAAAATTTTTAGCTTCCTCATTGTACATTCTTGCTACTGCCTGCCAGGTAGCCCTTAAGGCGTAATCAATGGTAACCTCCTTCATAAAATCTATTAGTTGGTTACCAAATATAAGAAAATTTATTATGCACGCATAACAAATTAATGAAATTGTGATTAATTTCCAGTTTGCTAATTGAATGGTGATTTAAGAATTTTCTTTTCCTCTTTTTGATTTCTTTTTTAGTGCGATTCTCTAAAGAATTGGAAAACAAGAATACTAATTAAGAATTCAATTAGCTCTCGGCTAGAACTTTGAGGGTAAGGGTTAGTATATGAAGCGTAACCTTCTGATAGGCGACTATAGTTTCATATACAGCGTTGTATGCTGGTTATTTTTTGCTATCTCTTGATTGGTTTTTGATGGTCAATTGCTTTTTAGTTCTTCGGCTACTTCATCATAGTATTCTTGTGTGACTACTTCAGTCCATGTAGTTGGTTGACCACCGCCGTATAAAGCTAAATATGTGACATCATTAAACTTGGTTGAAGAATGCCAATGTTCTGTATCTTTCTCACATTTGATAACATCTCCTGTTTTCAGAATCATAGGATCTTTTCCCCTTTCCTGATAATATGCTTCTCCATCAATAATAATTAAAACTTATGCAGAACCGTGTTTGTGCCAATCCAAGGTTGAGTTGGCTTTAAAGGTTGCTTTTGTGATATTATAACCTAATTCAGTATCATCGTGAATAATTGCATTCAGCCAAGCATCTCCAATGTAATGAGTATTTGGTGCTTTCGCTCCTTCTGTCAGATACGAAGAAACTTTATATTCAGAGCCTTGGGAAAATGCCGATAGTGATGCTAAAAAAAGCAGGACTGAAATTAAAATTCTCATTTATACATTTTGAATTAGTTCATGTTTGGTGTTCATTGCATGCGTACAACCTAGGAATAAAACATATAAATAGCCATTATACAGATAATACTTATACCCATGCGGGAACCCCGACCAGATTTTGGCTATGAAGTAGGATAGGGCACCTATATAATCAATTTAGTGAACCTTTAATGTTCATAAATATCATTATAAAGGTCTATGTACTTTTGCTTGATAATTTCGCGCTTCATTTTCATGGTAGGCGTAAGATGACCGGCATCCGGGGTCCAGACATCCGGTGTTAAACGGAACACTTTTATCTGCTCCCACTTCCCAAAGTGTTTGTTACAGACGTCAAGTTCCTTCTGAATACGGTCTATTACTTCTTCAGAAACTACCATTTCCTTCGGAGTCGTCCCAACGCTCATTTTCTTTTTGGCTATCCATTCTTTCAAAAACTCAAAATTTGGTTGAATAAGCGCTGCTGGCATTTTTTCACCTTCCCCTATCACCATAACCTGTTCAATGAATCGGGACTGTTTTAATTCGTTCTCCAATAGGGTAGGGATGATGTACTTTCCACCCGATGTCTTGAACATTTCCTTTTTACGCCCTGTAATCTTCAGGAAACCTTCTTTATCTAACTCCCCTTTGTCCCCGGTATGGAAATAATCCCCGGTCATTACCTCATTTGTTTTTTCAGGGTCTTTATAATAGCCCATCATTACGTTGGGCCCTTTAATCAATATTTCCCCGTCTTCCGCAATCTTAATTTCAACGTCTTGAATCGCTTTTCCAACGGTTCCTACCTTATACATGTTGTTTGCATACATCCCTACGGAGACTATAGGCGAGGTCTCGGTTAGTCCGTAACCTTCCATAACGTGCATTCCCGCTGCCCCGAATATCCTACCTAGTCTAGGCTGTAACGCTGCACTTCCAGATACCATGGTTACTAGACTTCCTCCCAAGGCTTCTCTCCACTTACTAAAAATTAGCTTATTGGCAATCTTTAGTTGGAATTCATACCACCAGCCATTTTGACCATACGGTTCCCATTTTTCACCAAGCTCAACAGCCCAGAAAAAAAGTTTTCTTTTTATTCCAGTCAGTTCCGTACCCTTGGCATAAATCTTATCGAATAATTTCTCTAATAAGCGAGGGACCACGCTCATTAATTGTGGGCTAACTTCCTTAATATTCTCTCCAATCTTATCAATCCCTTCGGCATAATAGACGGTACTTCCCGAGTATTGATAAATATAGATAAGCACACGTTCAAAAATATGGCAAACAGGGAGAAAGCTTAAAACTTTATTCTCTCCATCAATAAGAGGAAGGCGTTTAGATCCTGCAAGGGCGTTGCTGGCAATGTTGCTGTGTGATAACATCACTCCTTTTGGTTTTCCTGTAGTACCGGAGGTATATATTATAGTAGCCAAATCTTCAGGCTTGACCGCATCCATCCTTTTCTGGACTTCTTCCGCATTACTTTCATCGGCACCCAATTCAAAAAGTTCGGAATAGTTTTTACAACCTTGTATCTCATCAAAACTGTAAACCTCCTTGAGCTTGGTGTTGGGCATTACTTTTCGAACCTTTTCAAGTACTTCTTCATCCGAAACAAAACAATAGATCGATTCACTATGGTTCAAGACGTATTCGTATTCTTCTGCGGAAATCGTAGGATAAATGGGAATGGTCTGAGCACCTATCTGAAGCACGCCAATATCCATTATATTCCATTCCGTCCTGTTCGCCGTGGAAATCAGGGCAATTTTGTCGTCTTTTTTTATTCCCATTCGCAATAGGGCCCTACTCACTGCATTGGCCTTATCCAAATATTCTTTGGTAGAAGTGGCCACCCATTCGCCATTATACTTGGTGACCAGGGCTTTTTCCAAATTGAATTTTTCCAATTGATAATATGGAAAATCGAAAAGACGGGTAACTTTTTGCATGTTTTGTTAAATAACTTTGTTGCAAAATAGTGAAAGAACTTGGTATTTTAAACAAGCAATAATAAAATACCTTGTTAATAAATGTGAATATGGTAAAAAAGTGAAGGACCAAATGCTTAAAGGCCCCTCAATTTAATATTCTTATAAAAAAGGAATGCTATTTTTTGGATACTATCCAATTTTTAGCATTCACAAAAGCTTCCAACCATGGAGAAACTTCATCTTTCCTATCGGACGGGTAGTGGGCCCAGTTCCATGGGAACGTAGAGCGTTCAATATGCGGCATGGTTACCAAATGTCTTCCCGTTTTATCACAAAGCATGGCTGTATTATAGTCGCTACCATTAGGATTTGCTGGATAGCCTTCATAACCGTATTTGGCAACGATGTGATAATTATCTTCGGATAAAGGAAGTTTAAATTTTCCTTCACCATGGGAAATCCAAACCCCTAAAGTTGCACCGGCCAAGGTAGAAAGCATGACCGAGTTGTTTTCCTCTATTTTAACCGAAGTAAAGTTACTTTCGTGTTTGTGGGAATCGTTGTAGGTCATCTTTCCGTGTGTATCGTGTTCCGGATTGATCAAATCCAATTCCATGAACAACTGACAACCGTTACAGATTCCGACGGACAAGGTATCGGGCCTTGCAAAGAAGTCCTTGATTACCTTGTTGGCCTTTTCGTTGTATTTGATAGCTCCGGCCCATCCTTTCGCACTTCCCAATACATCCGAATTGGAAAAGCCACCAACGGCACCTAAAAACTGAATATCCTCAAGGGTTTCCCTGCCGGTTATCAAATCCGTCATGTGAACGTCTTTAACATCAAATCCGGCCAAATACATGGCATTGGCCATTTCCCTTTCGGAATTGCTTCCCTTTTCCCTAAGAATGGCCGCCTTGGGTCTTGCCTGACCTTCGCTTAATGAACGACTGGGGAGTTTTATATTTTCTGAATTCGGAAATGTATATTTTAGGGGTTGCACTTTGTAATTATCGTAGCGGTCCTCGGCAAGTCCGTTCGAAGTTTGTTTAGTATCCAAGAGATAGGAAGTCTTGAACCAAGTATCGCGAAGTGATGCAATATTCAATCCCATTTTCATACCGCCATTTTTTAGGGTCAGTTCCGGTGTATCGGTAACCGTTCCAATTTTCTTGACATCAATATCGGCATCGACCAATAATTTTTCCACCATATTATCCCGAAGCTGGAATACAATCCCCGCATTCTCGGAAAATAGCAGTTTTATAGTGTCTGCTTCCCCCAAATCGGATAAGTCCAATTGGGCACCCAGATCGGTATCGGCAAAACACATTTCCAGTAATGTAGTAATTAAACCTCCCGATGCAACGTCGTGTCCCGCAAGGATTTGTTCGTTTTGAATTAAAGTTTGAATTAAATCAAAAACCGATTTAAAGTACTCATCGTTTTTAATGGTGGGTGCTTCGGAACCAATTGCATTTCGTACTTGTGAAAAGGAAGAGCCTCCCAATTTATAAGCATCCCTGGACAGGTTGATATAGTATATGGAACCTCCGTTTTTCTGAAACACGGGTTCCACTACTTTAGTAATATCGTTACAATTGGCGGCAGCCGAAATAACCACGGTTCCGGGGGCAATGACATCTCCGT
>JAUIGC010000003.1 GCA_030429835.1 Bacteroidia bacterium | reverse complement strand
TTCTGTACTATGCACTACAACAGCCCCATGTTCCCAGAACGCCACATCCAAGGTTTGTTGGAAAATCGGGTATGGGCCCCAGAGGGGATGTCATCGTGGAGGCGGATTGGGTCATTGGCGAATTCATGCAAACCCTAAAGGAAGAGGGGCTATTGGAAAATACGTTGATAATTTTTTCCAGTGATAACGGTCCTGTTGTGAACGACGGCTATTATGACGATTCCGTTGAAAAATTGGGAGACCATAAACCTTCAGGGGCACTGAGAGGAGGTAAATATAGTCTGTTCGAAGCCGGTACCAGAGTCCCTTTCATAACCTATTGGAACGGTACCATAGAACCTGGTGTCTCCAATGCGATGGTTTCCCAATTAGATTTATTTTCTTCCCTAGCTTCCCTCGTACATAGTGATGCTACTACGCAGGACAGTAAAAACTTGCTGGACGTGTTATTGGGAAAAAGTAAAGTGGGGCGGGAAGAATTGGTCATTGAGGCGACTTCCAGAACGGCCTTCAGAAAAGGGGATTGGGCAATGATTCCCCCTTACAATGGCCTGGCAAGAAACGATTTGGTGGATATCGAATTGGGAAATGATAGTGTTTATCAGTTGTATAATTTAAAGGACGATATTGGGCAACAAAACAATTTGGCCCATAGTAATCCTGAAAAATTAGAGGACATGATACAGGAATACCACGCTATCATAGAGAACAAACAAACCCAAAATGAAATACTTACGTTGGAATAAAATTGATTCTGAATAAGAATATGAGCCATCAAAAAGTATCAAACTTCTTGCTATTTATTTTTTCACTTTTTTCGTTCTTCTTGGGACATTCCCAAACTGTAGATAATGGAAATAACCATTATTTTAAAATTGTCCGTCCAGCATTTGATGGAAAATTGGCCTACGAAACTACGGCCTATGTAGCCCAATATTGGAGGGTTCCCGGAAATACTGGTTTCAATAAAAGTGTTGATTGGATTGCTACCGAACTGAAAAAAGCCGGCTACGTTTTAGAATCCGAAGCCCAGTCTACGGACCGACTCACCTATCGCATTGAATCCAGACCCATGGATAGACCCACATGGGAACCTGTTTCGGCACAGTTGAATATTGTAGGGGAAAACGCGCCGCTTTTAGTTTCTTCCAAAAACAGGAATATGACCTACCTCAACTCCGTTTCCACACCTCAGGAAGGTATTACGGCGGAGGTCATCTATATAAAACCGGAGGATGACCTCCCTTCTATGGACTTAAAAAATAAAGTCGTCTTTATGGAGTCGGGCATCAGAAGTGTTTACAAACAACTTTTGGAAAACGGTGTTTTGGGTGTCCTGTCCTATGATAATCCGGATTATCTACAACCCGAAAAAAATGTTACCTCCATTCAATTTAGAAGTCTGCCATCACAAACCGATACCAAATTTTGGGGTGTTGCCCTGTCCTTTGAAGCCAAGGAAAGACTTCAAGAAGCCTTGAAAAAAGGAAGAACAAAGGTGACCGTGAATATCCAAACAAAAATCTACAACGCGGATGAGCTTACGGTAATCGCCAGCATAAAAGGTTCCAAAAGCCCTCAGGAAAGATTCGTGTTTAGTGCCCATATTCAAGAACCCGGGGCAAATGATAATGCTAGTGGAGTCGGCACACAATTGGAAATGGCAACGGTAGTTGCTGGTTTATTCAAGGAAAACAAAGTAGATACGGACCGAACCTTGACCTTTTTATGGGGTGATGAAATCTCTTCGACCCATAGGTACATACAAGAGGATAAAGAGAGGGCCAAAGGCATAAAATGGGGCATTAGCCTAGATATGGTAGGCGAGAACACCGATATCACTGGAGGTTCCTTTTTAATAGAAAAAATGCCTGATCCCAGTGCCATTTGGACCCGTGGCCAAGATAAACATACGGAATGGGGAGGAGACATACTATCCTTGGAGGATATGAAACCCCATTACCTCAACGATTTTATCATCCATAATTTTAAGGAACAGGGTAACTATGCGAATTGGGAGGTGAATACCAATCCTTTTGAGGGAGGAAGCGACCATACGCCCTTTTTAAAAGCGGATATCCCCGGACTACTTTTATGGCATTTTACGGATCAGTTCTATCATACCGATAATGACAGAATAGACAAAGTCTCACAAGAGACTTTAAAAAATGTGGGAACGGCCGCTTTGGCCAGCGGACTTTATCTGGTCAATGCCAATACCGATACAGCCAACGAAGTCCTGGATATCGTTGAAAAATTGGCCCTGGAACGTTTGGAATCGGAATTTGAGCTGAGCATAAAAAGTGTACATCCTGCGGAGGAAAAACCAATACTTGCCGCTTGGGAGGATTGGTACTTAAAAGCCTTACAGTCTATAACAGATTTGGAACCCGTACCCACGGAGGAATTGCAACATAGGATTAAAGTAGCCCAACAAAAAGTGAAAGAAAAAACCCAAAACTACTTGGCAGAACTTGACGCACGTTAATCCAAATCAAGGGCAAACTTCTTAAGGTGTTTGGCGCTCATCTTTAAAATATTAACGTCCATGGTAATGGGTGTTAGAGGTTCGTCCAAACTGTCCGTGGGCACATTGACCATGGCATCTACCACCGGCATGCCCTTGATTACCTTGCCGTACACCGTATAGTCACCATCCAAACGATGTTCGCCCTGCTTATTCTGTACAATATAGAATTGGCAACGTGCCGATAGTTTATCCGGATTTCCATCTCTCCCGGCACCAAAGGCACCGTAGGTATGTGTCAATTTCTCATTGAATTCCGGAGCTAACAAATATTCAGGGTCATTGAAGCCTTCCGGTGTATCCGGGCAACCTGCCTGTGCCACAAAATTGGGAATGACCCTATTGAAGGTAAGACTGTCCCAGTACCCGGCGTTCGCCAATTGAATAAAGCTTTTTTTGTGATTGGGCGTCTCGTCATGCAGCCACACCAAAATTTCACCTTGGGGAGTTACAATTTGGCCTACATCATACTTTTTTAGGGATGAGCAGGCTGAAACGACAAGACAAAAGACAAAAACCAGGATGCTATATTTCATGAGTTGTAATTGTAGTTTTTCAAAAGTTACATGGAACATCCAAAATAATTCATCAAGGAAGTTTCATTGGACCTAATTAGATCCTAAAACTACAAAAAAGAGGGCGATCAACTATTGCCCCGCGTTTTTAGTTTTAGGGACCTCTATTACAGTGGCTTTTGCCAAGAGATTTTTTTGCCTCACCCTAAACTTATTGCTACCTTCCAAATTATTATTTCTGATTTTTTACTATGAGACTTTTTTTCGTTATCACCTTGTTTTCTTTGGGCCTAGGTTTTTCACAGATACAACCCACTAAACCGAAGGAGGTAGCCCTTGATCTGTCCGCTAAGACAACACTACTGGAACAATCGATTTTTAAGCATATTCCCTTAAAAAACATCGGACCTACGGTAATGAGCGGAAGGGTGGCCGATTTAGAAGTCAATCCAGATGATCCTACCGAATTTTATGTCGGTTATGCCTCAGGTGGTGTTTGGCATACCAAGAACAATGGAACCACCTTCACTCCAATTATGGATAATGCGCCAAGCATCAATGTAGGGGATATTGGTATCCACTGGCCTTCCAGGACCATTTGGGTGGGTACGGGAGAAAATATTTCCTCTCGTTCATCCTATTCTGGAATTGGCATACTAAAGACGACCGATAATGGAAAAACATGGGAAAACATGGGCCTTGCCGATGCGCATCATTTTGGGCGCATTCTCGTACATCCCAACAATCCAAATGAAGTTGTGGTAGGGGTTACGGGCCATCTCTACTCCCCCAATGAAGATCGGGGCATGTATAAAACTACGGATGGTGGAAGAACGTGGAAAAAGACCCTTTACATAAACAATACTACGGGAATCATTGATGTGGCCCATGTGCCAAACAATTTCTCCATACAGTATGCGGCCGCTTGGGAAAAGGATAGAAAGGCTTGGGATTTTACGGGTAGCGGAAATGCATCGGGCATCTATAAAAGTACGGACGGCGGTAGTTCCTGGAAAAAGATAGCTGGTTCAGGAAGCGGGTTTCCAACGGGGGAAGGTGTAGGTCGGATAGGATTTGCTGTATTCGATGAACAAACGGTATATGCCGTGCATGATAATCAGTTTCGGCGCCCAAAAACCACAAAAGAAGAAGATAAACCCTCCGGCCTTACAAGAAAGGACTTTACAACTATGACCGTATCTGAATTTCAGGAATTGAAAAATTCCGAATTGGATTCCTTTCTAAAAAAGAACCGCTTTCCCAAAAAGTATTCGGCCGAAACCATTAAGGAAATGGTCATAAAAAAAGAGATACAACCTTCCGATCTGGCCCGATATCTTGGAGAAGGGGATTCAGATGAACCGGAAACACCGGTCATTGGGGCCGAGGTATATCGCAGCGATGACGGCGGTCAAACTTGGACAAAACAGAACGAGGATTACATTGATAATCTGTTTTACAGTTATGGTTATGTATTTGCCCAAGTGCGAGTGGATGCCAGCAATAAGGATAAAATCTATCTTCTAGGCGTTCCCATTATTAAATCCGATGATGCGGGGAAAACCTATACCTCTATCCAAAAGGAAAATGTACATGTGGACCATCATTCGCTTTGGGTGAATCCAAAGCGGCCCGGACACCTCATCAACGGAAATGATGGCGGTTTAAATATTTCCTATGATGATGGGGCAAACTGGACAAAGCAAAATTCCGAATCCGTGGGAACCTTTTTTGCGGTAAACATTGATCATCAAGAACCTTACAACGTATATGGAGGTCTTCAGGACAATGGCGTTTGGATGGGCCCAAACAATGCTGTGACCGATTTTGAATGGCAACAAACGGGTCACAACCCTTGGAAGGGAATAGCAGGCGGGGACGGAATGCAGATACAAATAGACCGTAGAAACCCAAAAATCGTCTATACGGGCTCACAATTTGGGTATTATTCCCGATTGGATCTTGGGAAAGACACCCGTACTTTCATCAGGCCCGCCCACAGTTTGGGGGAATCGCCCTATAGGTTCAATTGGGAGTCCCCAATTCTACTATCAAGTCATAATCAGGATATCCTGTATTTTGGCACCAACAAATTTATGCGGTCCATGGATCAAGGCAATACCTGGGAACCCATTTCCCCAGACCTGACATCCGGTGGAAAAGCAGGAAATGTACCCTATGGAACCATTACGTCCATCTCTGAATCACCCTTTCAATTTGGGCTACTTTATGCTGGTACCGATGATGGTCATATACAGGTATCCAAAAATGGAGGTAGTACTTGGGAGGATATCGGACAGAACATCAACCTTAAATCAATTTCTGGTACGATTAGCACAAATATGGGGCAACCCCTTTGGGTAGCTCAAGTAGTGGCATCCCAGCATAAAAAGGAACGGGTATACGCCGCTCTCAGCGGTTACCGCTACGACGATTTTACCAGCTATGTATTTAAGAGCGAAGATTATGGGAAGTCTTGGCAATCCATTACTGCCAACATACCCGACGCTCCGGTTAATGTAATTATTGAGGATACCGCAAATGAAAATTTACTTTTTGTAGGTACGGATAATGGCTTGTATGCCTCGTTGAACCAAGGAAAGACTTGGGAAGCTTTTCAAAACGGCATGCCCAATGTAGCCGTACATGACCTTGTGATACAGCCCGAAGCACAGGAATTGGTTGTGGCAACGCATGGAAGGGGAATCTATAAAGCGGGTATCACACCTTTGCAGTCCATGACCCCGGATATTCTGAATCAGAAAATACACATATTTCCTCTAGAAAACATAGAATATTCAAACCGATGGGGCAATGCACGAAGCGAATGGCAAAAACCCAATACACCCGGACTTGATATTGTATTCTATGCTTCAACACCTGGTATGATTAAAGCCAAGGTACTTTCTGAAGATGGTATTGTTGTAAGCCAAACCGAAACAAATGCGGACAAAGGAATTAATATCCTCTCTTTTGATGTGGCCTTTTCCAAAGAGGGAAAAAACAATTATTTACAAAAACATAAAACTAAGCTGGAAGAGGCTAAAGACGGTAAAACTTATTTACCAAAAGGAACGTATGATGTAGAAATTTCAGGCAATGAAAAAACAGAAAAAAGTACCTTTAAAATTGAATAAAAAATAGTGCGTACAAAATGGAACTAACCCTAGGAATTCCCGCATTGCTGTTTCCGGCCATTTCCCTGACCATGTTGGCCTACAACGCCAGATATCTGGCCATAGCCGCATTAATTAGGCAGCTTCATCAAAAATTTGAGGAAACAGGTTCAAAATCAGTAGGGTTACAAGTTCAAAAATTACGAAAACGTTTGACGATCATAAAAAACATGCAGGCGACGGCAATTTTCAGCTTTTTGCTTGCCGTAATTACCATGTCCTTGATTTATGTCCAGTTATCGTTTTGGGCCAATCTTGTTTTTGGCGTTAGCTTGCTGGCCCTAATGATTTCGTTGATTCTGTCCTTTATCGAGGTTCAGCTTTCTACGAAAGCCTTGGAGATACAACTTAAAAGTATGGAGAAATAAATCTTGGTTAAAAGCCTTTTCTTCATCAAATCCGCCGAAGTGCTCAAAATCCTTATCATATGATGCTAAACCGTTAAAAGCCGAAATAAGCGTTATATTTATGTTCCCTTTTGAAAATCAACCTTATGAAGCGTGTAAAGGACATTCCCTTCTTTAAAAATATAGTGGAAGTCAGGGAATTTGAGTTTGGCGTATTTTATTTTTTTGACGGATTGGTTATCTCCGAAATGAAGGAAGGCATCGTTTTTGACTGGAATATGGCTTCCAAAGCAATTAATGCCGCCAAGGAAATTTTTGGGGAAAATAAGCCTATCGCCTACATTTCAAATCGGATAAATAGTTATACCGTGGTGCCAACGGAATGGCTAAAGTTCTATAAAAACAGGCATCAATTGGCCTATTATAGTGTAGTAGGTGCCACCCAAGGTAGCTTTGCCAGTATCGTTTTGGAACGGATGTTCTTTAAGGAGTCCCTTAAACAATTTACCGATCTTGAAGCTGCAATCACTTGGTCCATGGAAAAAATTAACAATCAGGGAAAAGAAAAGCTTTCCAATCGTGTTAAATGATTAAAAATAATTATATCCATAGTGTCAAAAGTCCATTTCTTTTCCTGAGTTATTTTAATTGAGACCTTTTGCACAATTCCTAGAGTATTTCGTAATATATCTCATTTTAACCCATTAGGAATAACCAGAAAAAGGATAATTACAAGCAATCTTGATTAGATACGGACATATTATGTTTAAGAAAAATGCATATAATGATTGTTTTTTAAGATGGATCTTAAACAGATGAATAAACCTTCTTAAAATCGGTCTAAATAAGCATACTTCGGTTCTTGAAAACTTGTTAATAACTCCCTTGTGCTGTAAATTTGTAAATAAAATAATCAACTAATGAGCGGATTTTTTAAATCTTCGATTGGCAGAAAGTATGCAATGGCACTTTCGGCCTTTTTTTTAATGATTTTTCTACTTCAACACTTTGCCATTAACATTCTATCGGTCTTTAGTCCAGAAGCCTTTAACGAGGCCTCTCATTTTATGGGGACTTTCTGGGCAGTACAATATATTTTACAGCCTATTCTGATCTTTGGTGTTGTTTATCACTTTGTAATGGGTTTCATCTTAGAGGCCAAAAATAGAAGTGCGAGGGTAAAATCATATGCAAGAAACAATGGTGGTGCCAACTCCTCTTGGATGAGTAGGAATATGATTTACAGTGGTCTGGCCATTTTGGCTTTTTTGATTTTACATTTTATCGATTTCTGGATTCCAGAAATCAACACGAAATATATTCAGGGTGATATGTCCGGTTTATTGCCTGACGGAGATTATCGCTATTATGAGGAGTTAACACATAAATTTGTTAGCCCACTACGTGTCGGCGCCTATGTTATTGCATTTGTGTTTCTGTCCCTACACTTAATGCATGGTTTCAGTTCTGCATTTCAGTCGGTAGGTGCAAGTTCTATGAGAAAGGAAAAGCTACAAACTTTTGGTAAGGCATATGCAATCCTCTTGCCTTTAGGATTTATAATTATTGCTCTTTATCATCATTTTAATCATTAATAATACCAAATACTTATGTCTGTATTAGACTCAAAAGTACCTAAGGGTCCATTGAAAACGAAGTGGACCGATTATAAGGACCATATCAATTTAGTTAACCCGGCCAACAAACGTAATATAGATGTTATTGTTGTAGGCACGGGACTTGCCGGTGGTTCCGCAGCTGCTACCTTAGCAGAATTGGGATATAATGTAAAGACGTTTTGTTATCAAGACTCACCTCGAAGGGCGCATTCCATTGCAGCACAGGGTGGTATCAATGCGGCCAAGAATTACCAAGGTGATGGTGATTCTGTTTACAGGTTGTTCTACGATACTATCAAAGGGGGTGATTACCGCTCTAGGGAGGCCAATGTATATCGTTTGGCAGAAGTGTCTGCCAATATCATTGATCAATGTGTGGCACAAGGTGTTCCTTTTGCCCGTGATTATGGTGGTCTTTTGGACAACCGTTCCTTTGGTGGGGTTTTGGTTTCCAGGACCTTTTATGCAAAGGGGCAAACCGGGCAACAGCTTTTGCTTGGGGCTTATTCAGCAATGAATAGACAGATTGCAAGAGGTAAGATTACACCGTTTAACCGACATGAAATGTTGGATGTGGTTAAGGTTGATGGAAAGGCACGAGGTATAATTGCAAGGGATTTGGTCACGGGAAAACTAGAAAGACATTCGGCCCATGCAGTCGTAATTGCTTCTGGCGGATATGGAAACGTTTATTTCCTTTCCACCAATGCCATGGGGTCCAATGCCACCGCGGCATGGAAAATTCATAAGAAAGGGGCTTTCTTCGCCAATCCGTGCTATACGCAAATTCATCCCACTTGTATTCCACGTTCCGGTGATTATCAATCCAAATTGACATTGATGTCAGAGTCGCTAAGAAACGACGGTAGAATATGGGTGCCCAAAAATATTGAAGATGTAAAGGCCATTCGTGAAGGACGTAAAAAACCAACGGATCTTAGCGAAGACGAAAGGGATTACTATCTAGAAAGACGCTATCCGGCCTTTGGTAACCTAGTGCCCAGGGACGTAGCTTCCAGGGCCGCCAAGGAAAGATGTGATGCCGGATATGGTGTAAATGCTACCGGTGAGGCCGTATATCTTGATTTTGCTTCGGCCATTACCCGTTACGGTAAGGAGCAGGCTAAAATACATGGTATCAGCAATCCTAGCGATGCAAAAATTTATGAACTTGGAAAGGGAATTGTAGAGGCCAAGTATGGTAACCTATTCCAAATGTACGAGAAAATCGTTGACGAGAACCCTTATGAAACCCCTATGATGATTTATCCAGCGGTACACTATACTATGGGCGGAATTTGGGTAGATTATAATCTGATGACGACCATTCCCGGATGTTATGCGATTGGAGAGGCCAATTTCTCGGACCATGGAGCTAACCGATTGGGGGCTTCTGCTCTGATGCAAGGTTTGGCCGATGGATATTTTGTGCTACCCTATACCATAGGGGATTATCTATCCCATGAAATTAGAACGGGAAAAATACCTACCGATACACCCGAGTTTGAAGAAGCGGAAAAATCCGTCAAGGACCGTATCGATTTCTTCATCAATAATAAAGGAACCCATTCCGTGGATTACTACCATAAAAAACTTGGGAATATCATGTGGAATAAATGTGGAATGTCCAGAAATGCAGAAGGCCTAAAAGAAGCTGCAGAAGAAATCAAGGCGCTACGTGAGGATTTTTATAAGAATGTAAGCGTTCCCGGATCTGCTGATGAATTAAATAGTGAGTTGGAAAAAGCTGGACGTGTGGCCGACTTCCTAGAATTGGGAGAATTGTTCGCAAAAGATGCCTTAGTACGTGAAGAATCCTGTGGTGGTCACTTTAGGGAAGAATCCGTTGAAGAGGATGGGGAACAAAAAGGCGAAGCAAAAAGAAATGACGCAGAATACGCATTTGTTTCCGCTTGGGAATACAAAGGTGAGCCTTCGGAAGCGATTTTGCACAAAGAGCAGCTAGAGTTCAAGGAAATAGAATTAAAACAAAGAAGTTACAAGTAGTTGATGGTTGCTAGTTGTTGGTGTATTTGAGCCAGCAACGAACAACGAACAACCAAAAACGAAATTATTATGAATCTAACATTAAAAATTTGGAGACAAAAAGGACCAAAGGATAAAGGTTCTATGGTCGATTATAAAGTTTCCGATATATCCGAACACATGTCCTTCCTAGAAATGATGGATGTCCTTAACGAACAGTTGATCAACGAGGGAAAAGAGCCCGTAGCCTTTGATCATGACTGTCGCGAAGGTATATGTGGTTCCTGTTCCATGTTCATCAATGGCGAGGCCCATGGCCCTGATAGAGGTGTTACTACCTGCCAATTGCACATGCGCATGTTCAAGGATGGTGATGTCATAACCATTGAACCCTTTAGGGCAAAGGCATTTCCCGTAATCAAGGATTTGGTTGTGGACCGTAGTTCTTTTGACCGTATCCAGCATGCCGGAGGTTATATTTCCGTAAACACATCCGGTAATACCCAGGATGCCAATGCTATTCCTATTTCAAAACATGCTGCCGATGAGGCCATGGACGCGGCTACCTGTATTGGTTGCGGTGCTTGTGTTGCAAGTTGTAAAAATGCATCTGCTATGCTGTTTGTAGGTGCCAAAGTCTCACAATATGCATTATTGCCCCAAGGACGTATTGAAGCTGTTGATAGGGTTAAAAATATGGTGGCCCAAATGGATTTGGAAGGATTTGGTAACTGTACCAATACAGGTGCATGCGAGGTAGAATGCCCTAAAGGAATTTCCTTGGAGAATATTGCACGTATGAACAGAGAATACCTTTTTGCGAATATCAAGGACTAATTATAAAGTCATAAAATATGTTTAAATCCCATTTCGAATGAAATGGGATTTTTTATTTTTAAGGGATGTCCAAAAAATATTCCGAAGAACGTATTAAGGTCCCAAGATTTAATGAGGAGTCTGGTTTTTATACCACGCCTCAACGATCGAAGATCATGAGCAAAATACGTGGCAAAAACACCAAGCCAGAAATGGCGTTCAGAAAAGCTTTATATGCTGCCGGATACAGGTATCGGGTAGATTATAAAAAATTGATAGGAAAGCCAGATATCGCCTTGAACAAATACAAAACAGTCATCTTTATCGATGGGGAATATTGGCATGGTTACAATTGGGAAGAAAGAAAGCCAAAAATCAAGACCAATCGTGAATTTTGGATTGCCAAAATTGAACGAAACATGCAGCGCGACGAAGAAGTGAACGAAGCATTGGAGCAATTAGGTTATACCATCTTCAGGTTCTGGGAAAGTGAAGTAAAAAAAGAACTGGAAAAATGTCTGCAATTGGTTCTTAACCATTTGAACAAGGTCGATGACCGAAATTAAAATAAGTTCCGTTAAGACAAGCTTAACCTTTGAAACCCCCTATTTAATAAGGCATTAACGGATATTTAGCCTTTATTTCCTTATATTAAGTAGTGAAATAAAGTTTAACCTAAAAATTAAAATATAATGAAGAGGATTGCAATTTTAGCAACAAATGGATTTGAAGAAAGTGAATTAAAATCTCCAAAAGAAGCTATGGAGAAAGAAGGTTTTAAAGTAGATATCGTAAGTCCTGAAAATGGAGAAATCAAAGGTTGGGCAAATGGTAACTGGTCTAACAGTTACAAAGTGGATAGAAACTTGAATGATGTAAAGGCAGACGAATATAATGCCTTGATGCTGCCAGGCGGCGTAATCAACCCCGATACTTTGAGGAGAAATGAAGATGCCTTGATATTTGTTAGGGATTTCTTTAAAATGAAAAAGCCTGTTGCGGCCATTTGCCACGCCCCTCAGTTACTTATTAGTGCTGACGTGGTAAAAGGTAGAACCTTGACATCCTTCCACTCAATTAAGGACGATTTAATCAACGCAGGAGCAAAATGGGTGGATAAAGAAGTTGTTGTGGATGATGGTTTTGTAACTAGTAGAAATCCTAATGACCTACCGGCCTTTAACTCCAAGTTAATCGAGGAAATTAAGGAAGGGAAACATAAAGAACAACATGCTTAATTTTTAGTTTAGTTGTTTATTAAAGCTTGGGTTAGTACCCGGGCTTTTTTATTTCTATTTTTATAAGGATGATTTCTAAAAATGTATTTGAATCCAAGCTTCCCCATGTAAAAACTACCATTTTTACTACGGTTGGAAACTTGGCCAGAAAGCATGGGGCAATTGACCTGTCCCAAGGTTTTCCAAATTTTGAAGCGGATGCCAAGCTTATTTCCTTGGTCAACCAAGCTATGGTTCAGGGTCATAACCAATATGCCCCAATGCAAGGATATTATGGTTTAAGGGAGATTATTTCAGAAAAAATTGAAGCGTTACATGGTCATCAATATCATCCGGAAACCGAAATCACAGTTACCGTTGGCGCTACCCAGGCCATTTTTACCGCCATATCCACCTTTGTGCATCCAGGTGACGAGGTAATCGTTTTTAAGCCTGCATATGACTGTTATGAACCTGCAATTGAAGCTAACGGGGGTATCCCTGTGTTCATACAAATGAGCAAGGATGGGTATGCTATTGATTGGAATCTTTTTAAGAGAAAGATTACACCTAAAACACGAATGATAGTTATTAATACGCCCCATAATCCCAGTGGGAAAATCCTTAAGGAGGAAGATTTACTTCGGTTACAGGAAATAGTAAGACCTACCAATATATTGGTATTGAGCGACGAGGTCTACGAACATATTGTTTTTGATGGAAAGGAACATCAAAGCGTTTCTAGGTTTACAGACTTGGTTGAACGAAGTTTTGTCTGTGCCTCCTTTGGCAAAACCTTCCACGTTACGGGTTGGAAAATAGGATACTGCGCCGCTCCCAAACCATTAATGGATGAATTCAGAAAAATCCACCAATTTGCCGTTTTCTGTGTGGACCATCCTGTTCAAAGAGCCTTGGCCGAATATTTAAAAAGACCGAAACACTATTTGGAACTCAATACCTTTTATCAACAAAAGCGGGATTATTTTTTAGAAAATCTAGATTCAAAAAAGTTTAGGTTTGTTCCGTCGGAAGGAACTTATTTTCAGCTATTGGACTATACGCAACTCACCCAACAAGCTGACGAGGAATTTGCAAAAAAATTGATTTTGGAAGATAAGTTGGCCAGCATTCCCATTTCTTCTTTCAATGTAAATAATAGGGACGATAAAGTACTTCGGTTTTGTTTTGCAAAAACAGAGGATACCTTATCCAAAGCTTTGGATATTTTAAACGGTCTTTAATTCAGTGCTGCGTTTACCTTGGTCATAAACTCGCCAATTTTATTCGGTTCCAACCAACGGGTAACTACCACCATATCGTTCTCCTTGTCTACAACAATAAAATTACCCCCAAAACCAGCCGCATAATAGATGTTCTCTGATAATCCTTCCCAATGTCTATTTCCCTTTTGGTTCAACCACCACATATATCCATAATTGACATTTGGAGTAGATGGCGTTATGGCCTGCCGAATCCAATTCTCACTTATTAGTTGTTCATTTTTCCATTTACCATCATTTAGGAATAGTAGTCCAAAGCGGGCCATGTCCTCTGTATTGATAAACAGACCTGCCCCAGAATGACCTCCACCCGTTACGGATTTCATGTTAATACCATCAATTTCCGTCCATGCATGATCATATCCATACCACCTCCAAGTAGTACTTGCACCAATACGGTCCATAATGTTTTCCTTTAATACCTGTGGCAACGGTTTTCTCCAAACATGGGTCAATGCATAGGCAAGCACGTTCACACGTACGTCATTGTACTCCATAAATGTACCTGGCTCCCTGGGTTTTTCAAATTTCCAATCGTCTATGCCGCCTTCACTGGGTGGACGATCCGCCCAATCCTTACCACCCCATAACGCTCCAGACCAAGCCGAATTCTGCTGTAACAAATGTTCCCAGGTAATTTTGGAATTATGTTCCCCTTCAAAAGTACCGTCCCAGATATAATCCGAAGCTTTATCCTTGGTGGATTGTATCAAACCGTGGTCCACCGCCAAGCCCGCTGTAGTACTCAAAAAACTTTTGGTGACACTAAACGTCATATCCACCCGTTTTACGTCGCCCCATTGGGCCACGATGTATCCATTTTTAAGTATCATTCCCGCAGGTCCGCCCCGTTTTTTGGTGGGACCTAGGATTTTATGAAAAGGTTCCTTTTCAAACCCTTTTAAAATGGCTATTCTTAAATCCCGAGAACCTGAATATTCATTCTCAATGGCAAATGTCAGTGCCTCATCGAGCTTCGCTTCATTTATTTTAAACGTTTTTGGTGCCTTCTCTTCCCATTTCGCATTCGGTTCCGGAAAGTAATAGTCCTGTGCACTAGCCATAAAACAGGATAAGCATAACATTAGTAGCAAGTTCCTTTTCATACATTCAAAGTTTTAATCAATTAGAAAAATCAATCTATATCCAACCGCATTAACCAATCCGTCTGTTTATCATTACCAATGTAATAGGGATGTGTCCCGAATTTACTGAACCCATTTCTTTCATAAAATGCAATAGCACGCTCATTCTTCTCCCAGACTCCCAGCCAAATAAACTCCTTTTTATATTCACTGGCCCTACTTTTGACCCAATTCAAAATATGTTTTCCCAATTGCCTCCCTTGAAATTGGTCCAGTACGTATATACGTTCCAGTTCCATGCTATCTTCACGCTTTACATCGGTTTGGGCATCGTTTAAGTTAAGCTTAAAGTAAGCAGCTAACTCCCCATTCAAATAAACAAAGTAAAAATGCATATTGGGGTTTGCCATTTCCTCACACAGCCTTTTCTTGGAGAAAGCTTGATCCAAATAGGTCTTAAAATCATCGGGGTTATTCTGTTCCTCAAAAGCAGACCGGAAGGTAGATTTTGAGACCTCCACCAATACCTCCAAATGTAATGCTTCACAGGGTACAAACTCCAAATTCACTTGTCCTACAGCTGTTTAGTCCGTTAACGTTTCCTGAAAGAGCTTAAAGATGCGTTTGTATTCATCGGTCCAACTGCTCGGTTCCACAAAACCATGACGTTCTACGGGATATACCGCCATTTCCCAATTCTCCTTACCCAGCTCGATTAATCGCTGAGACAAACGTACCATATCCTGAAAATGGACATTATCGTCTACCATTCCATGGAGAATGAGAAGTTGGCCTTCCAAACCTTCGGCAAAATAGATGGGAGAACTACGTTTATAAGCCAAACTGTCCTGCACAGGCGTATTTAGAATATGCGCTGTATACCCGTGGTTATAGGCCGCCCAATCCCCCACAGAACGAATGGCCGCACCCGCACTAAAGGTTTCGGGAGCATTGAACATACCCATCAAAGTGATAAACCCTCCATAAGAACCTCCGTATATACCAATTTTATCCGAATCCACACCGTAATTCTCCACTAAATATTTTGCGCCATCTACCTGATCAGATAGATCCTTGCCACCCATGTGACGGTAAATCCCCGTACGCCAGTCCCTACCGTAACCGGCACTTCCCCGATAGTCAATATCCAATACGGTATATCCATTATCCACCAATAAATTGTGAAACATATATTCCCGGTAATAAGAGCTCCACCACTTATGTGCATTTTGTAAATAGCCTGCACCGTGCACAAAAATCACTGCTGCATTATTTTTTACGTCCTTCTCCGGGGTGTAAAGCCTCGCATGAACATTGGCCCCATCAGCGGCTGAAAAAGTAATGATTTCAGGGTCTTTCCATGAGTAGGCATTAAAGGCTTCCGTATTGGATTCGGTGATTTTCACGGGGTCGCCGCTTTTTCCATTCACGGGATTTTTCTGCACATAAAGTTCAGTGGGCTTGTTTGAATATGAATAAAGGATGGCCATTTGTTTTTCATCCGGCGACAGCGTTACATCGTTTCTCCCTTCCCACTGGGTCAATTGTTGCATTTTGCCTCCTTTTAACGGCATCGTATAAAATTGACGGTCCCCTGGATGATTTTTGTTCGCCGTAAAATACCAGCGTTTTTTATCCTTGGAAATAAAGGGGTCGTAAATCTCAAAATCGCCGGAAGTCAAAGCCTTTTTGTTTTTTCCATCCATATCCATAGTATATAGATGGGCATATCCTGTTTTTTCGGATTTATACCAAATACTTTTCCCATCGGGCATCCAGCCTAAATCTCCTCCGTTGAACCACCCTGTGATTCCTGGACCGGCAATCCAAGCTTCATCATGTTGACGGTCTAGTTGGGTAATAGTTCCGGTTGCGGCATCCAACAATACCAACCATCTATTTTTATAATTACTCGCCTGTATGTCCAAAATGGCCTTATTGCCATCAGGGTGCCAAGTTGGACTTCCTATTCTACCTATTGGATTTTTGTTTTCATAGGTTTTATCAGGATAATCCTTCATGAATTCCGGAACATCGTTCAATCCTTCCAAGCTATCCAGTACAACGGGATAGTTTGTACGCTTTTCTGAATCGTACACGAACATTTCATAGGTAGGAAGTTCGTCCCCTACCTTTGTTCGGGTAGTTTGATCTTCAGTATACCCCGATTCCGTAACAAAATGGGGTACCATAGTTCTTTTGTTTTTTGGGGTATCCATAAGGACATAAGTGACAAAACGCCCACTTGGAGAAACCATTTGGTTGATCACTTGTTTACTTCCTGTTTCTATAGGCAATGGCTCAAGATTCTCCTTTTTTTTGCCAATAGTTTCTCCCAATTCCTTTTTTTCCTTACGCTCCCGAAGAACACCAAAAAGCTCCAACTGATCTTGGTAAAGCCATTCATCCTTACTGCTTCTTTTTGGTTCTTCCGCTATTTTCTCCACGAAATCGGTTATTTGCTCAACGGTACCGGTCGCCATGTCCCAAGTGAAAATATCCTGCCCATTGACAAAGGCAACTTTTTTTCCATTGTCGGTAAAATGAGGATTGGACTCCCTTTCCTTAGTATTCGTAATGGCCAGTATTTTAGAGGTAGGCTTATCCAAAATAAATATATCCCCATTATTGGAATAAACCGCTTTGTCTTGGGAAGGATGGTCAATTCTTCTGTTGGATGGAAGCGCTACCGCATCCAAATAATCCACCTTCTTGATATCCTTTTTATTTAGATTATAACGGTAAAGGGAATCGCTAAATGCCATATCCGGATTCCAATCAAAATAGATTGAGGAATGATCTGTTCCCCAAAAAACATTGGAAGGTCTATGACCAATAAAATCATCGCCCTTCATAATATCTTCAATCTTCAATTTCGAAATATTGGTCTCCTGTGCAGAAACTACATTGATGATAAACAAACAAAAAACCGCATATACAAAATGTATCTTCATAAAAAATATATTAATTTGAAATAGCTACTTCCTCAGAAGAATATAAAAATAGGGATATTTAGAGGGAATTTCCTTCTGTTAATGGAAATAAAAAAGGAGCAAATCTCTTTGCTCCTTCCTTGGATTTTTGGTGTTCCTCCTTAAAAGGAAAAAAGCTTCTTTATAAGCCTCATAAAACCCTTCGTAAAAATGGCAACTTCAGATTTAGGTTTTTCCATAAGAACAGGTTTGTATTTGTATAAACTTTGAAACATAAGTAGGTTAAGTTTTTTTGTATTTGTACTAATTCAATTTTGTCTTATCGCAAAGGGTTTCCCAGATAGATAGGTAAGGTAGGTTATGCTATCTTCCTCTATCATTTGCACCCTATCCTCAGGAAAGTCAGTCCCGGGATATGAAATGGTATAAATATTTCCATCAATGGTCCATTTAAAATCCGTTAAATAAGTGACCTCACCATTCCGGTAACCATGGAATCTTCCCAGGTATACGTCATTGAAAATCCATTCCTCCTTATCTATTACCATTTTATTATTATTCATGGCCGATTTAACATCATTCTTCCAAATTCCAATTACAGGGTCATTATTTTCCTCGATCCTGGAACAGGAAACCAATAACAACAGCAGCAAAAGGGAACTAAACAGAGATTTCATAAATAGGTTAAGTTTAGGGTGATTTGGGATTCACTTTTTAACTTCAAATCAAAAATATGTAATCTTTTTCTTACATTTTTATTTTTGTGGCAAAATCTATTTTCATTGTGGTGTAATCAGTTAAAATTGTTATTTACGATTATTTGGTATCTCTGTCTATAATTGTACAAAGGTTGGCTAGAAGCAGTCCTTATTTTCGTTTTAAGTACTTAATTGTAAAGCTATGTAGTCCCAAAAACTTATAGCAGAGGTTATTAAACAAAAAAGAGCAACCTGGGGAAAGTTGCTCTTTTCTTTTTTTAATTTTTTGACTTAAAGCATGAAAAGCTTTTTGGTCAAACGTACAATACCACTTAGAAAATCGTTGTGATAGACTTGTACTTTTTCCTCTTGAGGAACGTAATTTTGGGACTCCATTTTGGGTTAAATTTTGTGGTTACTTTGGGTTTATTATCGATTTTGTAAATATAATTACAAAGGCAACTTAATCCCGAATATTTGTTGTGAAGCTATTCAAGATCGTTGTGAATTATCATAGAGGATTCCATTCATCGATAAAACATAACTCTAGCAAGAAACCCCTAATCCACTTTCATTTCAGGGACCTCACCATTGATAATTAAATTACCCTCTGTTGCGGCCTTGATTTCATCTACGCTTACCCCGGGTGCTCTTTCCAATAAAATAAAACCCTCTGGACCCACTTCCAAAACGGCCAAATTGGTAACTATCTTCTTTACGCATTTTACCCCAGTAAGGGGAAGCGAACATGCTTTAAGCAATTTAGACTCTCCTGCCCTGTTGGTATGCATCATCGCTACGATAATATGTTCTGCGGAAGAAACCAGATCCATGGCACCACCCATACCCTTGACCATTTTGCCCGGAATTTTCCAATTTGCTATATCCCCGTTTTCTGCTACCTCCATAGCTCCCAAAATGGTAAGGTCCACATGTTGTCCGCGAATCATGGAAAAACTTGTGGCCGAATCAAAAAAGGAAGCCCCTGGAAGAGTGGTTATCGTTTGCTTTCCGGCATTGATGACATCGGCATCCTCATCGCCCTCATAGGGGAAGGGCCCCATTCCTAAAACCCCGTTCTCACTTTGGAACTCTACACTGATATCATCCCTAACAAAATTGGCCACCAATGTAGGAATTCCAATTCCTAGGTTAACATAATAGCCGTCCTTTACCTCTTTTGCAATTCGTTTTGCGATTCCGTTCTTATCCAACATCTTTTAATCTCTTTTTCTTACGGTTCGTTGTTCAATTCGTTTCTCATACCCTTTTCCCTCAAAGATTCGTTGGACAAAAATTCCGGGAACATGGATTTGATTGGGGTCCAAAGATCCTGCCGGTAGCAATTCCTCAACCTCAGCTACGGTTATTTTGGCCGCTCCGCACATGCAAGGGTTAAAATTCCGTGCCGTCCCCTTGAAAATTAAATTCCCTGCTTCATCCCCTTTCCAAGCTTTGACGAATGCAAAATCGGCTTTAAAAGCCTCCTCCAAAACATACATCTTGCCATTGAACTCCCTGGTCTCCTTCCCCTCTGCAACCTCAGTTCCATACCCAGCAGGCGTATAAAATGCTGGGAAGCCTCCTTGCGCCGCCCTACACTTCTCGGCCAAGGTCCCCTGTGGCGTTAGCTCAACCTCAAGTTCCCCACTTAACATTTGCCGTTCAAATTCATCATTTTCTCCAACATAGGACGAAATCATTTTTTTAATCTGATGCTTCTGAAGCAAAAGCCCTAGTCCAAAGTCGTCCACCCCCGCATTATTGGAGATACAGGTAATGTTTTTTATACCCAATCGAACCAACTCGGCAATGGCCATTTCCGGAATTCCACAAAGGCCAAATCCCCCTAACATAAAGGTCATTCCATCCTTTACCCCTTTAAGGGCCTCTTCAACATTAGATACCGTTTTCCTGATCATAATATGCTTTACATGTTATATTACTAAAATAAGGCTTTTAAATTGAAAAAAATAAAAAAAGCCCCGGTCATTCCCGGGGCTTTTTTAAAAATTAAATAATCGATTTCTTGTTAAAAATCCAAATCGTCCAAGTCGTTCTCAATATCAGTATCCTGCGGTTTATCTTCCTCAAATTTGGCACAATCTGTTATAATGGACATGTTTTCAGGTTCTTCAAAATCTTCCTTGGAAACACCCAATTCTTCGTTCGCATAATTCTTTTTCATATACAATCCCCAAATTGGCAACGCCATGGAAGCTCCCTGCCCGTATGCAATATTTTTAAAGTGAATCGATCTTTCCTCACCACCTACCCAAACACCTGTAACCAAGTTGGGCACTATTCCCATAAACCAACCATCACTGTTGTTTTGAGTAGTACCCGTTTTTCCAGCAATAGGATTAGTTAATTCATATGGATACCCCGTGATAATTTCCTTATATACCGTATTGTTTTTATTGTAGGAATGTCTTAATCTCGTCCCTGATCCCCCTTGGGTCACACCTTTCATAAGATCTATCATAGCATAGGATACCTCTTTGCTCAAAACGTCCTTGGTTTCGGGAACATACTCATATAGCACTGTACCATTTTTATCCTCAATCCTAGTCACCATCACGGGTTTCACATAAACCCCCTGGTTAGCAAAAGCTCCATAGGCACCGACCAAATCATATATGTTCGCGTCCAAGGTTCCCAAGGCAATGGAGGGTACTTCTGGAATATCTCCGGACATACCCAAATTCTTTGCTATTGCAACCACGGATTTAGGCCCTACCTTATCAATCAATTGTGCGGTTACTGTATTTACCGAATTTGCCAGGGCATGTTTTAGGGTCATTTCCTGCCCAGTATATTTAAAGTCTGAATTCCTTGGGCACCATGCTTCCATATTACCATGTTTACCGGCTTCAATACAATACTGGGTATCAGGTAAGGTCTCACAAGGTGAAAGTCGTAATTGGTCAATGGCTGCTGCATATACAAAAGGCTTGAAAGTAGACCCAACCTGCCTCGCCCCTTGGATGACATTGTCATACTGAAAATGTTTGTAATTGACACCTCCGACCCAAGCCTTTACATGGCCAGTTTGTGGCTCCATGGACATCATAGCGGCCCTCAAGAAGGTCTTGTAATACCGTATAGAGTCCATAGGGGTCATTATGGTGTCCTTCTCGCGAGTATCGCTCTTCCAATCGAAGACCGTCATCTCCGTCTTTTTAGCAAATGAATTTCTAATTTCTTCTTCTGAATTACCTGCGGCTTTCATCTCCCTCCATCGGTCCGAGTTTTTCATAGCTCGTTCCATAATGCCTTCTGTCTCTTCTGGGGTTAAGTCCAAAAATGGCGTTGTTGGGTTACGATCCGGTGTATTTTGATTAAAAAATTCGGCCTGCAAATTTGCCATATGCTGGTATACCGCCTCTTCAGCGTTGGCTTGCATTTTGGAATCTATTGTGGTATATATTTTTAAGCCATCCAAATAGATATTCCATTTGTCCCGCTCTCCGGGTAGGGCAGGTTTGGGATTTTTATCAATCCAATCCTTCATGAAGCGCTGCAAATACATTCTAAAATAAGTGGCCAACCCTTCACGGTGGTTCTCTGGATTGTAATTGATGTCCATTTTCAGCGCCTGTAAGGAATCCTTTTCCTCTTCTGTTATATAGTCATACTTAGCCATCTGGGCCAATACAACATTTCTACGCGTTTTAACCATTTCTTCCCTTCGAAGGGGATTAAATAAGGACGAGTTTTTGAACATGCCCACCAACATGGCAGATTCCTCAATCTTTAAATCTTTGGGTTCCTTGCCAAAATAAATCCGGGCCGCAGAGCGGATACCATCTGCATTATTCCCAAAATCATAAATATTAAAATACATACTGATGATTTCCTCCTTGGTATAGCTTCGTTCTAGCCTTATCGCCAAGACCCACTCCTTTACTTTTTGCTTTAGGGCGTCCAACTTACTTCTAGACCGTACCCCTACAAAAAGTTGACGGGCCAATTGTTGACTTATAGTACTGGCTCCACCCCTAGTGCCTAAAAAGAAAAATGCCCTTACCGTTCCCCTAAAATCAATTCCCGAATGTTCTTGAAAACGTGCATCCTCAGTAGCTACCAATGCGTTTACCAAGTTTTCCGGAAGATCTTCATATTTTACATCCGTACGGTTATCGTCCAAATAAAATTTCCCCAAAAGATTTCCATCGGATGAGATAATCTGAGAGGCTAAATTGGTCTGGGGGTTTTCCAAATACTCATAAGGTGGCAATTCTCCAAAAAGTCCCCAAGAGGCAGAAAGAAATATAAGTGCGACGATGGATACTCCGGAAATGAACAAGATCCAGAACCATTTGATGTATTTGGAAAAGCCAGGATTGCTTTTCTTTTTTACTGATTTTGCCATGAGTTTAGGGATTACTTTTTGTTATTTCCAATCCTACATCGGTAATACCTTCCAATGCCATGACACCCTGTATATTACCGTTTTTTCGCATTGCATGCGAAACTTCTAATGTATATACGCCAGAAATAGGAAAAACGATGTTTTCCTTATACCATAATTTATTCTCCTTTAAACTTCCTGTTCCCTTTCCCAACCAGGTACCATCCGGCAGTGCCATGTCATACTCCAAGGTATCCTGTAATACTTCTCCCTCTGGTGTGTTTAGTGAAGTTATTAAGTACAGGTTGCTATACGGAAAGTTATTATCGTTTCTAACGTTAATGTACATGTTGTATTCCTGTACGGTATCCGTTTCTGAAAAACTGAACTCCAAAACATCGTCCTTGTTCCAAACAGCACCGGGCAAGCTTTTATATTCCGTAGTTACCACATTGGTATTACATGATGAAAGCAAGATAAAGGCAAACCCAAAAAAAAGATAGTTACGCATTGTTTTTGCTCCTATTTGGTTTTCTGTTTTTACTCGTGTTCTTTTTTCTATTGCGGTTCCTGTTTCTTTTAGATTTCTTCTTTGGCCTATCAAAACGGGTAAGGCTATCTTGACCGACTGTATTTTCAAAAACTACTTTATCCTCAACAATATTGTCCGAAGCATAAATTTCCAGACTGGGAACCTTGTCCTTATTTTTATTCTTTTCCAATATCTCATTCACTTGATGTTTGGAAAGGACGTGCCAATTAGCAGGTTCATCTTTGTAGGAAAACCATAGAAGCTCCTTAAAAATGTCCGTTTTTTGGCAAAAGGCCAATCCCTTTTCCGTGTAAAGCTTGGTATCCTGTGGGGGGAAATCCTTAAGGGCGTCCAAATAAACATCCAATTCGTAATTTAGGCAACACTTTAGTTTTCCACATTGCCCTGCCAATTTTTGGGGATTCAGGGAAAGCTGCTGGTAGCGAGCCGCAGAAGTACTTACAGACCTAAAATCCGTCAGCCAGGTAGAACAGCACAATTCCCTTCCACAAGAACCGATACCTCCCAAACGCTGTGCTTCCTGTCTATAACCGATCTGTCGCATTTCTATGCGTATTCCGAAGGCCTTGGCCATGTCCTTTATCAGTTGCCGAAAATCTACACGGTCTTCGGCCGTGTAGTAAAATGTGGCCTTGGAACCATCGCCCTGGAACTCCACATCGGATATTTTCATCTGAAGTTTTAAAATAATGGCGATTTCCCTCGACCTTTTTTTTATTTCTTCTTCCCTGTTCCTACATTTTTGCCAGATATCGATATCCTTCTGTGTAGCCTTCCTGTATATTTTAGGAAGCTCTTCCTTGGAAGGGTCTATTTTTTTCCGCTTCATCTGTACGCGAACAAGCTCACCTGTAAGCGTAACCATACCAATATCATGGCCAGACTGTGCCTGGGTAGCCACGACATCACCAATGGAAAGGGTTAGATTATCCGTATTTTTAAAGTATTCCTTTCTACTGTTCTTAAATCGAACTTCAACATACTCAAAAGGCCTTTCCCCATTGGGGAGCGACATATTTGAAAGCCAATCAAAAACAGTTAATTTATTGCAACCATCTGTACCGCAAGTACCGTTATTCTTGCATCCCTTTGGTTGTCCATCCTTACCGGTAGAACAACTACTACAACCCATATTTTATATATTGATTTGAACAAATCCCAAACGGATTCCTCAAACTAGGTTCATAAAAAATCTTCTTGTAAAGATAATGAAATAATATGCGAAAAAAAGAGGGGCTTTTTCGCATTTGTAGATGTAACATCCAAATTTTCGATTACACAATATCCTTATTTCTTGAACTTAAGCACTTCTGACCTTCCCTTTTTAAAGATTTTATTGCTCACCACCTTACCTTTTCTAAGTGCCTTTTGTTCTTCATAGGGCAGGGCATGTATTTCCATACAGTGTTCCGAGCAGCAATTGTTCATTTTTTCGGCGCACTTTTTACATTGGATGAACAATAAGTGGCATGCTTCATTGGCACAGTTAACATGGTCATCGCAAGGTTCACCACATTGATGACATTGGGCAATCACATCCTCACTTATACGTTCTCCTCGACGATGGTCAAACACAAAATTCTTACCTATAAATTTGTTCTCCAGCTTCTTTTGTTCTACCTGTCTGGCGTATTCAATTATACCGCCTTCTAATTGATAGACCTGTTTAAACCCTTTGTGTTTGTAGTAAGCACTGGCCTTTTCGCAACGAATACCCCCCGTACAGTACATGACCAACTTTTTATCTTCTTTATGGTCTTGTAAATCTTTTTCAATGATATCCAAGGAATCCCGAAATGTATCCACATCGGGAGTTACGGCATTCTTAAAATGCCCTATTTCGCTTTCATAATGGTTTCTCATATCTACCAATACCGTGTCCGGGTCCTCGATCAAATCATTGAATTTCTCGGCATCCACATGGACTCCTTTGTTCGTTACGTCAAAAGTGTTGTCATTAAGACCATCGGCCAAGATTTTATGCCTCACCTTGACCTTCAATTTCAAGAAGGACATATTATCTTGTTCTATAGCTATGTTAAGGCGAACATTTTCCAAAAAACTAATACTGTCCAAGAAGTCCTTAAAACGCTGAAAATTTTCCGCGGGAACGGACAGTTGGGCATTTATTCCCTCATGGGCCACATATATACGTCCCAACACATCCATTTCGTTCCAATGAATAAATAAATGATTTCTAAATATGGCAGGATTGCCAATGTGTGCATATTTATAGAAAGATATGGTCAGGCGCTCCTGACCGGCCTCTTCAATAAGGGCGGCTCTTTCCTTTGCACTTAAGGTATTGTACAGTTGCATGCTATACTAATATTTAAGTTAACAAATTTTGAACGGCAAAGATATAAAATCCTAAAGTAAGGTTTGCGGGAGTTTGATGTCAAAAAAAAGTCCCGATAATTCGGGACTTTTTGTTCGGCCATTCCTACTTTTCCTCTTCACAGCATTATATGAGTTAGTTTAAATATAAGGAAACGGCCATTAAAACCAATAACACCAAAAACAATGGGCAAATACTTAATTTGAACCAATGCTTTTTACATAGATATAAAAAGATTCAAATGGTTGCGTAATAAAAGTGAATATTCTTTTTTAAGAAAAGAAACACTAATTTAGCAGTCCTAAAAAACACGAAATGAGTTCTGAAAAAGAAGCCAAATTAAAAGCACTTAAACTAACCCTGGACAAACTGGACAAGACCTATGGAAAAGGTGCAGTAATGAAATTGGGAGACAGTGTTGTGGATGATGTAGAGGTAATTCCATCTGGATCATTGGGTCTGGATATTGCCTTGGGAGTTGGTGGGTATCCAAGAGGACGTGTCATAGAGATTTACGGACCGGAATCCTCTGGTAAAACCACGCTTACTTTACATGCTATTGCCGAAGCTCAAAAAAAGGGAGGTATTGCTGCCTTTATTGATGCGGAACATGCCTTTGATCGTTTTTATGCCCAGAAATTAGGGGTCGACATAGATAATTTAATTATTTCCCAACCGGACAATGGGGAACAAGCTTTGGAAATAGCGGACAACCTGATTCGTTCCGGGGCAATTGACATAGTTATTATCGATTCTGTTGCCGCGCTGACACCAAAAAGCGAAATTGAAGGCGAAATGGGGGATTCCAAAATGGGTCTGCACGCTCGTTTGATGTCCCAAGCGCTTAGAAAATTGACCAGTTCCATAAGCAAAACACATTGTACCGTGATTTTCATCAACCAATTGCGTGAAAAAATCGGGGTGATGTTCGGGAACCCGGAAACAACTACCGGAGGTAACGCCCTCAAGTTTTACGCTTCCGTTCGATTGGATATTAGAAGGTCCACTCAAATAAAGGATACGGACGGTAACGTTCAAGGTAACAAAACCCGTGTAAAGGTTGTCAAAAACAAAGTGGCCCCTCCATTCAGAACCACAGAGTTTGATATTATGTACGGGGAAGGAATCTCTAAAGTGGGAGAAATTATTGACCTTGGGGTCGAGTACGAAATCATTAAAAAGAGTGGTTCATGGTTCAGCTATGGAGATACCAAACTGGGGCAAGGAAGGGATGCGGTAAAAACATTATTATTGGACAATCCTGAATTATTGGAAGAACTGGATGGAAAAATACGGGATGCCATCAATGCGGTTAACAAATAAACTTTCTCTATCCAAAGTCCTGTAATTTCAAAGAATAAAATTCCTTCTCGAATCCAATGAAATAGCAGTACTGTTTCATTGGACGATTAAAATATCTTTTACCCCTAAAAAGAAGGGTCAATACGCAACCATTAGGGTACATTTTCATCTTTCTTGTAAAAGAGATTGTATAGGATGATTAAGAAATATACTTTAATGGTTGTATTGTTTTCCCTAATATTGGGAGGCTGTTCCCTTGAAGAAGATGAAGCCAACTTCTATTTCACGTCATTACCCATTGAAAGTGCGGAATTGCCGGAATCGTTTAATCTAAACGAAACCTACAGAATAAACGTGACCTATTCCCTGCCAGATGGATGTACCCAATATGAGGGTTTTGATGTGACCAAAGAAGATACTACGGTAAGAAATGTGGTCGCCGTGGGAGTTGCAATGACAGATTTGGTATCTTGTACCCAAATGGTAACCCAAGAAGAAGCCTCGTTTAACTTTATAGTAAAGTACGACCAGCCTTACACTTTTAGATTTTATCAAGGGGAAAATAGTGAAGGTGAACCGGAGTTTTTAGAATTGGTAGTGCCCGTGAACTAGATACAAAAAACATAACCAACAGATTTGTTGCTGGAAGAACTGGTAGATAGATGTAAAAAGGGCGAGCGAAAGGCCCAAGAACAACTGTATAGACAATATGCAGGGGTTCTATTTGGTATTTGCTTAAAATATTCCCGTAATAAAACTGAAGCAGAGGACAACCTCCATGATAGTTTTATGACCATTTTTGAGAAAATTGGTCAATACAAGTCCAAGGGATCTTTTGAAGGTTGGGTCAAAAGAATTACGATAAACACAGTATTACAAAAATATAGGCGGGAAGAATATTTGAGCTTGGTCAATGAAAACACCCCAGAGGAAGTGACCTTGGAATCAAACTATGCGGATATTGGGCTCCAAACATTGTTGGAATATATACAGGAACTGCCCAATAAATATAGGACAACCTTTAACCTATACGTGCTGGACGGTTACAGCCATAATGAAATTAGTAAGTTACTGGGTACATCGGTGGGAACCTCTAAATCCAATCTGGCACGTGCCAGGATGTTGTTAAAGGAAAAGATTGAAAGTAAAATATCCCAATCCATTATTGGTTTGGTGATTGTAATAGGAAATTGTTTATGATTCCGCTGGGAATCCATAGAAAATGAGTTTTTAAAAATGAGTAAGAAGTATTTAGACGAATTGTTCCAAGAAAAATTCAAGGGCTATGAGGAAACGCCAGACGAAAAGGTATGGCATACCATTGAGGCCTCCTTGGACAAAAAGAAAAAGAAAAGAATTCTTCCATTGTGGTGGCAATTGGGAGGTATTGCAGCTGTCCTAATTATAGGCCTATTTCTATTCAACCCTTTTCAAGAACATAACACTCCAGAGAAAGATGCTAATGGAGTTACAGATGTAGAAAATAAGGACCATGATTCCAAATCAATTTTAGACTCCTTGAATTCTAACCAGGAGAATACAAAAGTAACAGATATTGATAATGCAAGGGAAATCGAAAATAGGAGCGAAACGTTGCAACAAAATACCATGATGGAAAAGGATGGGAAAAATTCTATCAACTCCCTTGAAAATGGAATAGCCAATAGTACCCAAAAGAAGGGTCCGATCCATTCCAATTCTACCAAAACGAATATGATAGTTCAGGCTAACGAAAAAGTCTCTGGGCAGAATACCATTTCCAAAAACATAATTGATACCAAGGAAAATCAGGATTCTGGAATTGCCGCTGTTGAAAATAACGATGTGCGGGAAACAATACCCAACAGTAAAGAGACAAATTCGATTACAAATAATGAAAATGGAATAGCAAGTAGTGAATCGATTACTTCCGATGATAAGGAGGCTAACAAGCTTGAAGGCAAAAAATCCTTGTACGATGAAATCAACGAATTAGAGAAGGAAGAAATCGCAGAGACTAAGAGTTCCGGTAAGCGTTGGTCTGCCGGGCCTAGTATTGCCCCGGTCTATTTTGATGCTCTGGGAAAAGGTTCTCCTGTAAGCCCAATGTTCAGCGGAAATTCAAAATCTGGAAATATCAACCTGAGTTATGGACTATCCGTAGCTTATGAAATAAGTCCCAAATTATCCATTAGGTCCGGGGTACACAAGGTAGATTACGGTTACGATACCAATGACGTGTTTTTTACCTCATCCCTTTCGGCTTCAAGCCAGAATCGCATTGCCAATATCGATTATGCCGGAACTGCGGAAAATCTGGTAGTATCGGCGAATAACGCCACCCTAAATTCAGGAAGCAAATCCTTCGATGTATCGGCAAGAACTGCCAATAGATCGGGTGTTATGGCACAGCAGTTGGGTTACTTGGAGGTGCCCGTAGAGCTAAGTTACGCCTTGGTCAACAAAAGGTTTGGTGTACAGGTAATAGGTGGAGTTAGCTCCTTGTTCCTCGTGGACAATGAAGTGGATTTGACTTCTGGCAGTTTGACTACACAGATCGGTGAGGCCAATAATGTAAACGACCTAAACTTTAGCGCCAATTTTGGATTAGGGCTTGGATATCAGTTTTCATCAAAACTAAGACTGAATATTGAACCGGTATTCAAATATCAATTGAATACTTTTTCCAATGTAGACGGTACTTTTAACCCTTATACTGTTGGGGTATATAGCGGCCTTAGTTTTAAATTTTAATAAAGGATTTACTGGCTAGACGAAATGAGGTCATTATAAATAATATCGCGTACCTCCTCACGTAAGGTGCTTTTATCCTCTTCTGACAAGATTCCCGTTTCAAAAAACCCATGTACCCGGGCCCTGACCGTACCTGGGCCACCACTGAAGAAGGTAAATGAAAAACGTTTTTTATTGTCATAGAACGTGATGGGGACCAGTGGTATTTTATGGGCAATGGCCATTTTAAAGGCCCCGTCCTTAAAATTGTCCAGAATTATGTTTTCATCGTCTGGAACACCGCCTTCAGGAAAAATACAGATACTTAAGCCTTGGTTCAATCTTCTTTGTGCCCTTCGGTAAACCCCTGTTCTACTTTGGGTACTTTCCCGATCCACCATTATGCATACCCTTTTATAGAAAAAACCAAATACCGGAATCTTGACCAACTCCTTTTTGCCTACAAATACAAATGGATTTTTGCTTACATAGAGCATCAACATAATATCCAACATACTGGTATGATTGGCGACCAACATATAGCTTTTTCCTAACTTCATTTTTTGATCGTAGATTACCCTTGGCGGACAACCCATGCCATATAGAATGGGCGTGGCCCAAAGGTTCCTAGCCATCCAAAAGAAATAGGGGTACCATGCTTCCCTAGAGGCAAATACCAATAATAATGGAAAGAACAAAAAAATAGGAACGGCCACCAGTATATAAAACCAAATACGATACAGTGTCTGTCCTATTCGCCTAAGTACTGTTAACATGAATCAAAAATAGGTATTCTGTACTTGTTTTTTCGATTTGTTTTACCTTTGTCCACTTATAGATTTAGCAAATGGCAAGAATACTTACCGGCATCCAAAGTACGGGAACCCCACATTTAGGAAATATCCTTGGAGCAATAATCCCTGCTATTAAAATGGCAAGTGACCCAAAGAACGAGTCTTTCCTTTTTATTGCGGATATGCATTCGCTCACTCAAATAAAGAATGCAGAAGTATTACGGGCAAATACCTATGCCATAGCATCCGCTTGGCTGGCGTTTGGCCTGGATATTAATAAAACCGTTTTTTACCGCCAAAGCGATGTCCCACAGGTGACCGAGCTCTCCTGGTACCTAAGTTGTTTTTTTCCTTACCAGCGACTTACCCTTGCACATTCCTTTAAAGATAAAGCAGATCGTTTGGAGGACGTAAACGCCGGACTCTTTACCTATCCCATGCTTATGGCAGCGGATATTCTACTATACGATGCCCATATAGTTCCTGTTGGAAAGGATCAACTCCAGCATATTGAAATGACCAGGGACGTTGCCCACCGTTTTCATGCCCAACTTGGAGAGACCTTTGTGGTTCCCGATGGAAAAGTACAGGAAGAAACCATGTATGTGCCAGGAACCGATGGGGCCAAAATGAGCAAGAGTAGGGGAAATCTCATTGATATATTTCAAACCGATAAAAAATTGCGCAAGCAAATTATGGGAATCCAAACGGATAGTACTCCTATGGAAGAACCAAAAGACCCAACAAGGGACAACGTCTTTGCGCTGTATAAAATTTTGGCCCCCCAACCTCAAATCGAGGAGATGTCCGCCAATTATTTGGCCGGAAACTATGGCTACGGACATGCCAAACAAGCACTTTACGAAGTAATTTTGAACAAGTTCGAAGAACCTAGGGAAAAGTTCGATTATTATATGAACCACTTGGAAGAAGTGGACGAAGCTTTGGCCATTGGTTCAGAAAAAGCCAGAAAAGTGGCCGATGGGGTTTTACATAGGGTTAGGGAAAAGTTGGGATATTAACCGTCTATCTAAAAAAATAGCTTGAAAAGAAAACCGACTCTTTAGTCGGTTTTTTTATACCTCCATACTTCATCATCTTGAATTTTTATCGATTTGTATTAATAAAACATCGGTTATCGCCCTAATTGCCCTCAAAAAAAAGGTCAGGCCCAAACTTTGTAAACTATCTGGTCTGTAAAAATCTAAATGGCCTCGAACATTTTCCCGGGTAACGGCCGTATAACTCCCTTCATTTCCATATTCAGCAGGGTGGACGATGCCCTAAAAATTGGGATTTGGCAATCCAAAGCAATACTATCCAACAATTGTTTCCCCTGCTGTTGTAAATAGCCATAGATTTTTTGTTCCGTTTCGTCCAAATCCACAAACAATTGTTTTTGCACCGCAGAGGACTTCTTTTCTTCCAATTCCCAATTAAGCAAATACACGAGGTCCGCAGCAGAGGTCAACATGTGGGCTTTTTGTTGTTTAATCAGATTATTGCATCCCATGCTATATTTATCTGTGCTCCGCCCGGGCAAGGCAAAAACATCACGGTTATAGCTATGGGCGATATCAGCAGTGACCAGACTTCCCCCTTTTTCGGCAGATTCTACCACTACTGTCGCTTCGCTCATTCCGGCAATGATTCTATTTCGTTTGAGGAAATTTTCCCGTTCCGGATTGCTCGTACTCCAGAATTCCGTGAAGAACCCTCCGTTTTCCCAAACCTCTTTTTGATATTTTGCATGAACTTTTGGATAAATTTGATTTAGCCCATGCGCTAAACACCCAATAGTCTGCAATCCTTGATTTATGGCTTCCCGCTGAATACAAATATCTACTCCGTAGGCAAATCCACTGACTATGATAGGGTTCAACGGTACCAAGTCGGCAATGAATTGTTCACAAAAGGCTGTTCCATAACTGGTTATGTTCCGTGTACCAACAACACTAATGATCTTTCGGCCTTCCAAATCCATATTCCCCTTTTTAAAAAGAAGAATAGGACTATCTATGCAATGCTTTAAATGTTTGGGATATCCAAGATCTTCGAAGTAACAGAAATCAATTTTATTGTCAACGATATATTGGTATTCCTTCTCGGCGGCCAAAATATGCTCGGAGTCATTTAGATGCCTTAGGGTATAGGTGCCAATACCATCGATTTTTAATAGCTGGCTTTGTTTGTTCCTAAATACTTCCTCTGGGCTTCCACAATGGGCAATCAATTTTTTCGCAATGATATCGCCCACATTCGGTACATGTTGCAATCTTAACATTGCAATTAGCTCATGGGCAGTATGTTGTAGATGGCTCACTTATATCAAGCAAAGATTACAAATATAATGTTAATAAAAAGTTAGGAAGCCTGTTCCAAAATACCCTATATTTTTTTGATATTTGCCGATATATGGTAATAGAATCCTACATAAGCGAATTGTTATATAGATACAATTGTGTGGTCGTTCCCAGTTTTGGAGCTTTTCTTACACAGAAATCTTCCGCGAGAATCAACGATATTACCAATACCTTTTTTGCACCGGCCAAATCCATTTCCTTCAATGAACAATTGTCCTCCAATGATGGACTGTTGGTTTCCTATATCGCGGAGGCCGAAAAAACCTCGTTCGAAGATATTTTATCCAAGATTGAAGGTGTTTCCAAAATGTGGAAAAGCAAGCTCAGTGCCGGTGAGAAACTAAGCCTTAAAAATATTGGACTATTATGGGTCAATAGCGAAGGGCGTATCCAGTTTCAACCTTTTTATGAAGTGAATTATCTTACCTCTTCCTTTGGACTTACCTCTTTTAGATCAATTCCCGTAACGAGGGAAGTCTTAAAAGAGGAAGTGGAGGCCATTGAGGAAAAAATACCCTTTATCATTAGTCCGGAAAAACGGGAAAAAACAAGTTTTAGACCTTATCTTAAGTATGCAGCAATTATTTTGTTGGCCATTTCGGCGGGATTTACCGGGTATCAGGTAATTAATAATGGGATACAAGGTCAACAAGTGGTGCTGGAAGATGTAAAAAAAGAGGTTGACAGACAAATACAGGAAGCTACTTTTTTCAATACTCAACCTTTGGAGCTTCCTACGGTGAATGTGGATGCTGTTTCTACTTCAGGGGTAATAATCGATGAGGCTGCCAAACACCATATTGTAGCCGGAGCCTTTCGGGTGAAGTCCAATGCCGACAGAAAAATCAAATCCTTGCAGAACAAAGGCTACAAAGCCGCTTATTATGGCACGAACGCCTACGGACTTCATATGGTTACCTATGACCGATTTGTAGACCCTAAGGAAGCCTTATCCGAATTAAGACGAATTAAACGTACCGAGTCCAAGGACGCCTGGCTCCTTTCCGAAAAATAACAGTACCCTTTTACTTTTAAAAAATTCAAGGCTCGTATCTTTGCGAAAAATTTTCGTTTATGACACCGAAAACGCCATCCGAATCGAGAACGACCATGACAGATATGGTCCTGCCCAGTGAGACCAATGCGCTTCAAAATCTTTTTGGGGGTGAACTTTTGGCGCGGATGGACCGCGCCGCCAGCATTGCTGCAGGCAGACATAGCAGAAGGATTACCGTAACTGCCTCCGTAAACCATGTGGCGTTTAATCTTGCCGTACCCTTGGGAAGTGTGGTTACCGTGGAAGCGGCCGTCTCCCGAGCTTATACGACCTCAATGGAAGTATATATCGATGTCTGGATCGAAGATCGCTACAATGGGAAAAGAACCAAGGCCAATGAGGCCATTTATACCTTTGTGGCCGTGGACGAGACCGGTAAACCTACCGAGGTGCCCCCTTTACAACCGGAAACTGCTTTGGAAAAGGAACGCTTTGCCGGAGCATTGCGCAGAAAGCAATTGAGTTTGGTCTTGGCCGGTAAAATGAAACCCAATGAAGCTACGGAACTAAAGGCTCTGTTTATCGAAAGTTAAAATAAAGCATTGCCATATAGCAACTAGTCCAATGTTGGAAGCTTCTTCAAATTCACTTTAACACTGTCCGGTTCTTGATATATTGTATACTCCGTTGAACTTTCTATTTGTTCAAGTCTCTCACATGCAGCTTCATCTGCTTCATAAGCGCAATCCAAAAGGTCCTCTGTTTTTGAACATGAGGTGATACTACAAACCGTTGCTGTTAAAATAATTCCTGTTAAAAGTTTAGCTTTCATTGTATATAAATTTAAATATTCCACGAGCCTATATTGTTTGAAAAACCATCAATTTTCTTATTTAACTGAACATAAGAATATGTAAAGTCCCAATGTTTATGCCTTGGGGAAACACAATCCCAAATAGTTTGGGTATATAATACGGGGGAAGAATCTTAGCGCTACAAAATAAGCCCATCAAACTAAAAAAGCACGGGAAATGTATGAATCGCAGGAAACACTATATAAATAGTAAAAACGCATAAATCAGGCAGAAACCTGAAAATTCTTGGTAAGCAAGATCAATCCAAGTTCAGTTTTAAAAATCAAAATTATCCGGATCCGGACCGGTTCTCTCCCCCTTATCCAGACTATCCAAATAGGCCATATCTTCCTTGGTGAGTTCAAAGTCAAAAATGTCCGCATTGGAGGCGATTCGATTTTTATGTACCGACTTGGGAATGGTGACCACTCCTTTTTGTAGGTTCCATCGGAGGATAATTTGCGCCACCGACTTTCCGTATTTATCGGAGAGCTTATTAAAAACATCCAAATCAAACACTTTGCCCTGCATAAAAGGGGACCAAGCTTCATACTGAATGGTATTTTTTTTGCAAAAATCCATCAGGTCTTGCTGAACCAAATAGGGATGGAACTCCATTTGGTTAACCATAGGCTTAATTTGGCAATCGGATATCAAATCCTCCAGATGGTGTTGTAAAAAATTGCTTACTCCTATGGCACGCACCTTTTTGTTTTCATATAAATATTCCATGGCCCTCCAAGTATCCTTATATTTCTCCTTAACGGGCCAATGAATCAAAAATAAATCAAGGTAATCCACTTGAAGTCTATTAATACTGTCATTAAAGGATTGTAAGGTACTTTCATATCCCTGGTCACTGTTCCAGACTTTTGTGACCAGAAAAATATCCTTCCTGTCCACAGAACTGCCCTTAATGCCTTGCCCAACACCTTCTTCGTTTTTGTAAAAGGAAGCCGTATCTATATGACGGTAACCGATTTCCAGTGCATCCTTTACGGAATCTATGACTTCCTGATCGTTATCTGCTTGGTAAGTACCCAAGCCAAGGTACGGCATAAACACCCCGTTTCTTAATTCAAATCCTCCGGTAATATCTGTAATCTTCATATTTTTTAGCTTTTCCTAAATTTAGGCAATACCTTTTAAACAAGAAACCGAGGTGCACGGGAACATTCCAATTATATGGTCAGAGTCTGTACACCCATTCCTCTGGATTCAACCTTGATGTATCTTGATATAAGTAAAACTTTAATCGTGTTTGACCATTAGACTGATTGGTATATATTGTTCCCAATTCGTCCTTGATTTTTACCTTATCCCCTTTTTTCACATAAAGTTCCGCCAAGTTATAATATGTGCTGATAAAATTTCCATGCTTCACTTGTACACCCTTATTCCCTCCCGGCACCGCCAAAATAGCGATGACCTCGCCCTCAAAAATGGCACGGGCCTTGGAACCGGGGTCCGTTGCAATGATTACTCCATTACTTTGATGCTTAATTCCCGGGTAAACCGCATCGTTGTAGATACCAAATCCCTGACTCTTTATCCCCTTTTCCACAGGCCAAATCAACTTGCCCTTATTCGCCGAAAAGTTATTGGCCACAATGGTGGCTTCTGGTGTTAAAACAAATTTACTTGAACTATTGGAGCTCTTGCCCGCCTCTTTATTGGATGCCGCTATGGCAGACCGTATCAAATTCTCTATTTGTTGATCTATTTCGCGTGCCTCCCGTTTTTTATCCTCTATGGCCTTGGCATACTTACTTTCATTTTGCCTTATCGTTCCCAACAAAGCCTTTTGCTCCTGGATTTCCGAAAAAAGCTGGTCCTTGGCCTTGGTATTCTGGGCCAATAAGACCTCCTTCACCTTTCGCTCTTCGTTCAGATCCATGTTCAATCGGGTAAGTTCCTCTGTTTTGGCCAAAATCTGCTCCCCCTGCTCCTTTCTATAGTCCGTGTATTGCTTCATATATTGAAGCCTTTTAAAGGCCTGATAAAAGCTCTCTGAGGATAATAGAAACATCAATCGGTTCTGCTTCGACTTGTTTTGATAGGACTTTTGAATCATTCTGGCATACTCCTCCTTGACCTCCTGAAGTTCCCCTTTAAGTTTACTGATGTTACGGATATTGGTATTGATCTGCCTATTCAACAAGTTTGCCTGTTGATTGGTTACCCGAATCAATTGTTGGCGCACCGTAATTTTTTTGTCCAACGCCTCCATCTGATCCAGTACAGTTCCTCTTTCCTTTTTTTCGGACAATAACAACCTATTTATTTCCCTGATCTCATTTTGCAGTTGTTCCCGTTTTTCTTCCAGGGCCTTTTGCTCACTGGTCTGACTCCATAGCAATGGCCCTCCCAGTAAAAGGAAAAGATAAAGGATGTAATGTGCTTTTTGTAACATGCCGCTATTGCAAGACTATCTCTTTAAAACCTTTTGGTATTTTATATGGAAAATTGACCTCACGGTTCAACTCTATATTCCTATACTCCAACAGTATCCTATTCTCGGTATTTTCCTCAATCGCCAAGATTAAAACTTCATTGGGTATGGCTTCCTTTTTAATGCTCTGATAATTACGGTACCTGATTTCCAGTAACCGTTTTTTTAAGGGTTGGGCTATTTGTTGAACCGCCATTTTAAAATTTTTGGGTTCTATTTGAAACAAGGTCTTGAAAAGTGTTCCCGCGGTTCTTGGGGTTAAACGATAGGTCTCATCTGCTATGGATAGGTCATATTTTTCCTCCCTTAAATCAAACAAGGCCTGGCCCACTAACATATTTTGAAGTATGGAAAAATCCACTTCGGTTCCCAAAAGCTGACTCAAATACGAAAAATCACCATCAAAATATTCGTTGTCCATTTTATTATAAAAAGAAACCCTTTCCGGAGTAATGTAGGCCTTCACAATCCCCAAGGGAGCGCTCATCCAGATGCCTTTGTCCTTTTCCATGCGAAGGCTTACGGATACGCTTTGTTCATCCTCCCCATCGGAATAATCGATTTTAACCTTCCCCGTCAAGGTCTTAAAATTAAGCTCGTTCTGATAGTGTGCCTTTACTACCGATTTGGCTGAAAGCTTATTATCTATGGACCCATCGGAAATCACTTTCGTACTTTTACAGGATAGCACAAAAAGGACAAAACCACAGTACATAAGGGTTTTTGAATAGGTATAAAATCTAATTTGTCTCATTAAAATCCAGGTTTAACCTTATTCAGGTATTGCGTTGCCTTCTCCGTATTTCCCATTGAAGCGTAGCTTTCGGAAAGCTCCTTGTAAATTTTATTCTCCAATACCGGATCGTCTATTATGAAATCCAGGGCTGTCTCCAAGGATTCAATGGCTTCGCTGTTCTTATTGTCTAATCTAAGCGCGTATCCATGGGCATAATAAAAGAAAGGTTGGGACGGATAACTTTCGAGTGCTTCTTTTGATAGGGCCAAAAGGGCTTTTACATCCACCGAACCGTTCAAGGCTTCGGTAATTCTCTTTTCAAAGTCACTTAGGTCCTTGGCATCTTCACTCGTATTCACAACAATACTTTCTTTGGAAACATTTTTACGCCCCAACTTTTGATTGATGGAATCTTTTATTTTTGATTGGAGATAGGAGATTTTAGCCGTCTTTTCCACCTCCTCAAGGATAGATTTCGCCTCCTGATAATTTCCAAGTTCGTAATATATTGTCGCCAAGTTCTTCTTAAAGTCCTCGTTTTTCCAAGGAATTTGGTCTTTCACCATACTTACCGATAAGTTTTGGGCTTCCAAGGTTTCTGCCAAGGTATTTGCGTACCAATAATTGGTGGGAGCTTCTATAAGGGCTTCCTGGGCATATTGCTGTGCATTGACATATTGTTTATCAAGCAAATACGATTTGGCCAGCTCAAAGGAAACTACATCTTTTTCCGGTTCCAGATTCTTACATTTTAAAAATGCGTTTATGGCCTTATCATAGTTTTGGATACCCTGTTGTTTTAGGCCTTCAAAAAAACTTTCCTGAAATTCATCGGAATACTCCTCAAAGGAAACCTCTGCACTCTCTTCTTCTGTAATGGGGCCTTCTTCTTGACACAAAATAATCCCCGGGACAATGTATGCCCCTATGTATAATATTATCATTGGGATTGTCTGTTTCATATAGACCTCTTACTTTACCCCGGTACTTCCAAAACCACCTTCGCCCCTGAGGGTTTCAGAAAGTTCTTCGACCGATTCCCATTCGGCACGCTCATGCTTGGCAATCACCATCTGTGCAATTCGCTCACCGTTTTCAATAGTAAAATCTTCATTGGATAGGTTCACCAAAATCACCCCTACCTCTCCCCTATAATCCGCATCTATCGTGCCAGGGGCGTTCAGTACCGTAATACCCTTTTTGGCGGCCAGACCACTTCTAGGTCGTACTTGCGCTTCATAGCCCATTGGCAGTTCCAAAAAAAGGCCCGTTTTTATAATGGCGCGTTCCAAAGGCTTTAAGGTAATAGGTTGCTCGATATTTGCCCTTAAATCCATTCCTGCCGATGCTTCGGTTTCATAGTATGGAAGCTTGTGTGCCGATTTATTAATAATCCTAATCTTCATTTTTTTCTATCGTCTCTTTATTTGACAAATACCTTCTTCAAGTTATCGATTTCCAATTTATACACCAACCCTAGAAAAATTAGTAGGAGCGGGATGCCCACAAATAAATTTCTATCAAAGATATAGAAGGATATGGTGGAAAACAGTATGGAAATTCCTAAGTAAAATATAATTTTTCTAAAATTATAGGGTATTGGATAGTACATACGTCCAAAATAGAAGGATAGTCCCATCATGGTTCCATAAGCTACCAAGGTAGCAATTGCAGAAGCCACGTAACTGAAATATTGAATAAAGGCCACATTTATAATGATGGTGAGAACGGCCCCTATCATAGAAATATATGCACCAAACTTGGTCCTATCGGTTACCTTGTACCAAACCGAAAGATTGTGGTAAATACCCAGAAAAAAACTGGCTAGGACGATAATTGGAACCACGGACATGGCCTCCCAAAATGCGCTGTCCTGTATAAAAAGTTCTTTTAAAACATCAGCAAACACGACAACACCCAATAAAATAATACTGCCCAAAACCACAAAGTAGTTGGTAATCTGGGCATAGGCCTTTTGTGGATTTTTGGTGTCTGAATGGCTAAAGAAAAAAGGTTCTATTCCCAAACGAAAGGCGGTGGCGAACAGGGTCATGAACAAGGCCAACTTATAGCAAGCCGCGTATTTTCCCATTTCACTTTTTGCGATATCTGCAGGTAAGAGTTCAGAGAGGAGATACTTATCGAACACCTCGTTAATGGTAAAGGCAATACCGGCAACCATCACGGGCATCGCATATTTGATCATACGCTTCCATAAATCAAATTCAAATTCATAGGGCCTTCTTAAATAAACCCTAAGCATCAATAGAAGCGTAACGCCACTGGCTATCAAATTGGATATTAAAATATAGGATATTTCAAAATTGGGAATATAGAGACTGCTTAAAAAACCAGGGTTCTCCCCTGTTGCCAGTTTGGGTAAGAAAATCAGCAGTAATAGATTCAATCCCAAGTTCAAAGCCACGTTAAGGGTCTTTACTATGGCGTATCTCATGGGCTTTTCATTCGCCCTTAACCAAGCGAAGGGAATAATTACAAGGGCATCCAGCACCAAAATGGATAACACATAACCCATATATCGATGCTCAATATTGAGCGCATCGGCAATTGTTGTTCTGAACAACAGTCCAATCATTAGAAAAACGAACGAAGAGATACCCAAGGATATCAAGGAGGTGGATACTACCTTTTTCTTGTTTTCCGAATCCTTGTAAAACCGGAAAAAAGCCGTCTCCATTCCATAGGCCAAAAAAATATTAAAAATGGCAAACCAAGTAAATATTAAGGTAACTTCCCCGTAAGTGCCGGGTGGCATCACCGAGGTGTAGATGGGTACCAAAAGAAAGGACAGCATCCGTGGAAGCACGGTTGCCAGGCCATAAATCGCCGTTTGTTTAAAAAGTTTTTTAAGCGGATTCAAACACCTTAGATTGAAGTGTTAAATGTACCCATTTACCACAGACAAACAAAGTTGGTTTAATCCCGTTTTCATGGAATTATACCATCTTGTACCTCCACAGGGGCTTTCTCATCTTCCAACTCCAAACGTTTCATGGCAAAAAATGCCATCAGAAAGGCTATTAACAAGAAAATAGCAGCCAAGGTATACGGCGCACCCGGATAGTATATTTCTCCCCCAGGACGTATAAAAAAGTAAAATACGGGAGAAAATACCAATTGCCCTAAAATGGCCGTAATGCTCACTAGGCCGGTAATGGAACCTTGAAGATTTCCCTGTTCTTTTTCGGAAACTTGGTTGGAAATGATTCCCTGTACTGTGGGCCCTGCTACGCCACCCAGCGCATATGGTATTAAAAAGGCGTATAACATCCAGGGTTCAGAAGCTAGGGAAAAGAAAAACATCCCTATCGTCCAAAGTAAAAAACCAACCGTGACTACGAAGCGCTTTCCAAACTTTTTCACCAAAACCCCTACCAGTACACCTTGAACAATGGCTACCAGCAAACCTACAACCATTAATGAAACCCCTATTTCCTTAGGGCTCCAATTATATCGTTCAATACCATAGTAGGACCAGGTAGATGGCAAAGCTTGTCCTGCCAAATTCGCCAAAAAGAAGGCGAAAATAAGCAATAGCACTCCTTTGTACTTTCGTAAGGCGAACAAGGAAACCCCGGGAATCATTTTCATAGGGTTAATTGCCCTTCTATTTTCAGGAGTCAGGGATTCGGGCACAAAGAACAACCCAAAAAGAAAATTAGAAAACGTGAGTCCCGCAGCGATATAAAATGGCAGACGAATATCAATTTCACCAAAGAAACCACCTACTCCGGGACCAATTATAAAACCAAGGCCAAAGGCAGCACCGATCAATCCGAAATTCTTTGCCTTGTTCTCTTTGGTGCTGACATCAGCAATGTATGCCGAGGCCACCGTAAAACTTGCTCCTGTAATACCTGCTAAAAATCTTCCCAGAAACAACCAAATGATACTTGGGGCCCATGCATGGATCAGATAGTCGATACTCAGACCTAGCAATGCCATCAATAAAATGGGCCGTCTACCAAACTTATCGGAGATTTCACCTAGGACCGGAGAAAACAAAAATTGCATGCCTGCGAAGGCGGTAGTCAACCACATCCCATAAATTACGGCTATTGCGGTGCCTTCCCCTGTAAGTTCCATAATCAATTCAGGAATAATAGGAAGAATTATTCCTATTCCAATGACATCCACAAGGATGGTCACGAAAATAAAAAGTAGGGCTGTCTTTTTTGATTTCATACTGGCGACAAAAGTCGGAAAAAATAGTGTCTTAAGAACAAAATAAAACCCCTACGTTTCCGAAGGGGTTTATAAAAATTCTCTATAAATTTTTAATTATTCAAAGCTTCTGCTTTTGAAAATTTGGCTTACGCCTAATTGTTCAGTGCCTCCGCACCACCAACAATTTCCAAGATTTCGTTGGTAATGGCAGCCTGTCTCGCTTTGTTATACGTCAATTTCAATTGGTCCCTAAGTTCCTTTGCGTTGTCCGTAGCCTTGTGCATAGCCGTCATACGGGCTCCGTGCTCACTAGCGAAAGAATCCCTGATACCTTTGTAGAGCTGGGTTTTTAAGGATTTTGGAATCAATTGCTCCACAATCTCCGCCTTTGAAGGTTCAAACATGTAATCGGCATTGTTACCTTCCTCATTTTGAACCGGGGTAATAGGCAAAAACTGCTCTGTCATGACTATTTGGGTAGCCGCATTCTTAAATTTGTTATAGACGATATCAATGCGGTCATATTCACCGTTGGCAAACTTTTCCATCAAGATTTCAGCTATATCGGCCACGTTATCAAACGTAAGGTCGTCAAAAATTCCATTGTGACTGGAAATGACGTTGTAACGCTTTCTCAAATAATCATCAGCTTTTTTCCCTATGGCTACAAAATCTACCTGCTTAGCACTGTAAACATTCTCTATTAAGTTGGTGCTCTGCTTCAAGATATTGGTGTTGAACGCACCACAAAGTCCACGATTAGAGGTGATAGCAACGACCAAAACCTTATTTACTACCCTATTGTCCGCATATACACTTCCAGAATCACCTTCCAAACTTGCACTAAGGTTTTGCAATAGCTCAGTAAGTTTATCGGCATAGGGTCGCATGGCCGTTATGGCATCTTGGGCCTTTTTCAACTTTGCCGCAGATACCATTTTCATGGCACTGGTTATCTGCATGGTTGAAGAAACCGATGTAATCCTATTTCGTATTTCCTTTAAATTGGCCATATTTATAGCATTTAGCAGTTAGTTAATAGTGCTTAACTTTATTTAAGCACCAACTACGCTGTACTTGTTTTTCCTAAATTACTTGTACTTAGCCGAAAGCTCCTTACATACCGTAGCAAGGGTATCGGTAACCTCATCAGTTAGTTTCCCTGCCTTTAAGGTATCCAAAACATCACGATGTTTGGCGTTCAAAAACTCCAGATAGTCACGCTCGAACTCCTTTACTTTTTCCACAGGAACGTCACGTAATAGGTTTTTAGATCCAGCATAAATGATTGCGATTTGATCTTCAACGGTATATGGATCGTTCTGCGCCTGTTTTAGGATTTCAACGTTTCTACGTCCCTTTTCGATTACATTTAGGGTAGCCGCATCCAAATCTGAACCAAACTTGGCAAAAGCCTCCAATTCACGAAACTGAGCCTGGTCCAGTTTCAAGGTACCCGCCACTTTTTTCATGGACTTGATCTGTGCGTTACCACCTACACGGGATACGGATATACCCACGTTAATGGCAGGTCTAACCCCTTGGTTGAACAAATCCTGCTCCAAGAAAATCTGACCATCCGTAATGGAAATAACGTTGGTTGGGATATAGGCAGATACGTCACCTGCCTGTGTTTCAATAATAGGCAATGCAGTCAAAGAACCTCCTCCTTTTACCATCGGTTTTAACACCTCTGGCAAATCGTTCATATTCTTCGCAATATCATCATCGTTGATCACTTTCGCCGCACGCTCCAACAATCTGGAGTGTAGGTAGAAAACGTCCCCTGGGTAGGCCTCACGTCCTGGTGGCCTTCTTAACAACAATGAAACCTCACGGTAAGCCACCGCTTGCTTTGATAAATCATCATAGATAATCAATGCAGGGCGACCGGTATCCCTAAAGTACTCACCAATGGATGCTCCGGCAAAAGGGGCATATACCTGCATAGGAGCAGGATCTGAAGCGTTTGCCGCAACGATAGTTGTATACGCCAAAGCACCTTTATCTTCCAATATCTGTGCGATTCCGGCAACGGTTGAAGCCTTTTGACCTACGGCAACATAGATACAATACACAGGCTCTCCGGCATCGTAAAATTCTTTTTGGTTCAAGATAGTATCGATACAAACTGTAGTCTTTCCAGTTTGACGGTCCCCGATGACCAACTCTCGCTGACCTCTACCTACTGGAATCATGGCGTCGATTGCCTTGATACCGGATTGCATCGGCTCGGTTACAGGCTCCCTGTAGATTACACCAGGTGCCTTACGCTCCAATGGCATTTCATAAGTTTCACCAGTGATAGGCCCTTTACCATCGATCGGGTTACCCAAAGTATCCACAACCCGTCCCACAATTCCTTCCCCTACATTGATAGAGGCAATTCGCTGTGTTCTTTTTACGGTTGTACCTTCACCAACTTCTTTAGAAGGTCCAAGCAATACAACACCTACATTATCCTCTTCCAAGTTCAGGACGATTCCTTCCAAACCGCCATCAAACTCTACCAACTCCCCGTATTGGGCATTTGCCAAACCATAGACCCTGGCAATACCATCACCTACTTGTAATACAGTTCCTACTTCGTCCAAAGTAGCGGTTGCATCAAATCCTGATAATTGTTTCTTTAAAATTGCCGATACTTCTGCGGCTTTTACTCCTGCCATTTTGTTCTTGTTTAAGATAATCCCTTCGGCTACGCTCAGGGTAAATTTCTTTTATGAAATTTAATTATAGACTGTTTGTAAATTCTCTTCTTAAATTATTCAATTTATTGGATACACTTGCATCATACTGCAAATCTCCTACCCTTAATATAAAACCACCAATAATGCTTTCATCTATTTTATTCTCAATAGTAACCTCATTACCTGTAATGGAAGCCACTTGTTTCAACACTTGCTTTTCCAAGGAATCTGTCATTGGAACGGCCGTGGTTACATAAGCTACCCCCTTTCCTTTCAAATCCTCATTAAGAATAACGTATTTTAAGGCCACTTCATTTAAAATGGAAAGACGCTTATTATCCACCAACATATTCATCAGCCCCTCTGAAATGGCATGCCCTCCTTTAAAAACGGCTTTAAGTACATCCTTCTTTGCCGATCCAGAAATTACTGGGTTGGAAAGCATATCCCTAAGCTCCTTGCTTTCAGATATGGTGGCAACCACATTGCGCATGTCTTTTTCAACAGCGTTTGTTGCCTTATTTTCTACCGCTAAATCCAAGATTGCCTTGGCATATCGTATTGCCGCTCTGGAATTACTCATCGTTTAGTTCAATTTGATATCCCCTAGCATTTTCTCAACTAGCTTCAATTGTTTGTCTTTTCCCGACAATTCCTCTTTTATTACCTTTTCGGCTATGGAAACCGATAGCTCCGCAACCTGACTTTTTAGTTCTGCAACTGCGGCCTTCTTTTCACTCTCAATGGTAGCTTGGGCCTGCTTGATCATTTTATCTCCTTCTATCTTGGCCTGCTCCTTGGAATCTGCAATCATTTTCTCTTTAATCTCACGGGCCTCCTTCAACATCGCCTCACGTTCAGCACGAGCTTCCTGCAGCATTCTATCATTATCCGCTTGTAGATTTTGCATATCTGCCTTTGCCCTTTCTGCAGCAGCCAATGCTTCTTGGATCCCGGTCTCCCTTTCATTTAAGGAATTGATGATAGGTTTCCATGCGAATTTTACCATAAGGGCAATAATCGCAATTAATAGAACAGTCTGAACTATAAATAAACCGGGTGAAAAATCGTTTAATAAAGTTTCCATTATATCGAAAAATTAAATTCTCTTGTTTTTTAATTTAAAATACGCTCTGCAACCAACCGTTGCAGAGACGTATCTTAATAACTTCAAAGGCTTTTTATTGCTGACCAAGGATTAATGCACCAAATGCCAAACCTTCTAAAAGTGCCGCTACAATAATCATCGCAGTTTGGATTTTACCGGTCGCTTCTGGTTGACGGGCAATACCTTCCATTGCCTTACCACCAATTTGACCAAGTCCAATACCTGCTCCGATTACTACTAAACCTGCTCCAATTAAATTGTACATAGTAAACTGATTTATAGATTAAATTAAAAATACACTCGTGTTAAATAAAATCTGCCCTTACATCTTCTTCATCTGGCATTTCATGCCCTTCAACATCATGATGATGTTCGTGATCATGCTCCGCTACCGCCATACCAATAAACAATGCCGAAAGCATGGTAAAAATATAGGCCTGTAAAAAGGCGACCAAAATTTCAATAATCAATATCAATACAGATAAGAACACCGATAAGCCAGTTGCTCCAGCAGTTCCTAACGTTTCTTTGAATACAAACATGATGGCTATCAAGCTCATAAACACAATATGGCCGGCGGTGATGTTTGCAAACAAACGCACAAGCAGGGAGAAAGGCTTGATTAAAAATGCACCCGCTAATTCGATTATGGCCAAAACCGGTCTAATCAGAACAGGTACTCCAGGCATCCACAGCATATGCATCCAATAATCCTTATTGCCACTTACCGTATATATAATCAAGGTAAAAATGGCCAAGGCGGCCGTTACTGCAACTTGTCCGGTAACATTAAACCCAAATGGAGTAAGCCCTAAAAGGTTCAAGATCCATATAAAGAAAAACACAGTCAAAAGATATCCTGTAAACTGTCTGTACTTTTTTTCTCCGATATTCGGTTTTGCGATTTCGTCCCTCACGTAGATGACCAACGGCTCTAAAACCCTACCAAAACCGGTAGGTACGCTTTTGTTTTTGTATTGCCTTGCCAAAGAAGAGAACGCCAATAGCATAAAGAGCCCGACCAGTAAAATTCCAAAAACACTTTTAGTGATGGAAAAATCCAATACTTTTTGAGCATTGGTCGCATGATGTTCCTCGTCAAAATTTACCGTGGTTGCACCTTCTTCCAATTCATAAATCTTGCTGTGCAATTTCACAAATTTGGAACCATTACGTTCTACGATAACCTCACCATTATCATCATGATGAAATTCAGAGGACATAAAGGTTACTAAACCGTTACTGGACCATAAGATTACGGGCAACGGAAAACCTACGTGTTTCCTTTCCCCTTGGCTATTGGTATAGGAAAATAAATGAAAATCATGAGAGTCCTTAATGTGATGTTGAATATATTCATTTACCCTTTCCGAACCTTTTACCGCACCTTCATCCTGACCCTCGGAGAAAGCAAACCCCTGGAGTGAACTTACTATTGCAATAAACAATACGAGATTTTTAACCACTTTTGAAACTTCCTTCATTATTTCTTTATCAAAAAAATTATGCTCCTGAAAATTTGCGCAAAAGTAGTCATTCTTACTGTAATACAAAGAATTTTAAAGCCTTAAAATTTAGGCTTATTTTTCACGTATAATTTTTGAAACAAAAATCACTTCCAAAGTCAGAAATATAAAAATGGGAATAAGGATCATGGCCCTGTAAAAATGGGGAAGTGGCTGATCTCCCATAAGTTGCGGATAGAACATGGCGGTAAAGACCACAATTTTAAAAACTAGCGTGGCAATATATAAAAACCCGAGTTGAGGGACCAGTTTTTTGACCTTTGATAAAAATTGAAATGCCACAACAAGCACCAATGAGAACAAAAAATGAAAGACATACGCCTTTTCCAACAAAAGGTGAAACCCACGGTCTATATTGCCAAGCAACGTATTATGGATAAAAAAGGAAATCGCGCCCACCAAGATGAACACGATTATATATAATACTATTCTTTTGAGCAATTGTACCTATTTGTTAAGGGCCATTACCTTTTTAATGACCAGATATATGGACAAAAATACGGCAAGTAATGTAATGGTGTCCTCTAAAAAGGTCTTTTGAAATTTTTCATCCAGCCAGGTTCCCAATAGATTCCCCAAGTAAATGGTGGCTCCCATTTGAATGGCAATTCCAGAGAGACTTGCCGCCGTACGTAAAAGGTTAGAATCGTTACGAGGCTTTTGCTGGCTCATTCTTTCCGCTCATGGAAGGCTTAAACCCACCTGAATTGGTATTTAATGCGCCACCTGATTTTCCACCGCCCATGGTGCAAGATGCGTTGAACGTAGCTCCTGGCTCAACGGCCAGTTTGGATACGGAAACGGTACCTTCTATTACAGCAGACGATTTTAAGGAAAGTAGGTCAGAAACCAAAAGTTCTCCGTTAAAGCTTCCTTCTATGTCCGCGTTCACACATTCGACCTTTCCGTGTATATAACCATCCTTACCAATGACCACTTTGCCGGATGTTTTTACATTACCGTCCAATTTTCCATCGATACGAAAATCCGCTTCGGAAATAATATCTCCTTTAATCTTCGTGTTCTTTTCAATTCTGTTGGGTTGTCCTCCTATTTCGCTCATAGTTCTAGGTTTTTGTTTGTCTGAAAACATTTTTCAAGGTTTTGGGGTTAAAAGTGTATTTCTGTATGCCTCTAAGTTCTTATGTACCTGTATTATTTTATAGTTGTCCGATAAAATTACGAAATTCTCATCAGCAACCCGGTAATCCTTATTGTTTTTTAAAAGTTCCGAGTAACCCAATGCAAAGTCTTTCGATTTAAAGCCGTGGACCACCACAAATTGGTCTTCCAAGTTATATATGTCCTTGGACACAATGTTCTTGTACTTTAAATCCACAATTGATTTTTTCAAAAGCTCCATCAATTTTAGCGCCTTTTCATTATTGCTTCTTTTAAACGGAAAAACGACTTTCCAGTTGGAGGTTCCTGTAGAACCTGTTTCTGGGGAAAAATCCGTAGGTTCCAATTTTGGGAGCTGCTCCGCGACCATTTGCTCCGCCTTTTTGCCCTCTGGGCTATTGGGATAGGTAAGTGCCACATAATTCAAGGCTTCCTTGAACTCCTCGAACCCTTGCAACCTACCAATGGCATTAGCCTTCAACATTTCAAATTTAGGTACAATGGGGTCGCCCGTGAATCTGTTTATATTTTCTTCCGAACCTGTAATTACCTGCAGGAATTCTTGATCTTGAAACTTTTTGAACAAAGCTTCATAACGTCGCTCCGGGCTATCAGAATTATCTGCAAGCACTGCTTGTGGATTCAATAGTATTTCCGCGTAGCGGGAATCCCCATGGTTGGCTATAATGTCAGCTTTCATAGATGCCATTAGCGGACTGCCCTCCTCTTCGTATATTTTATAAAGATTGTACTTGGACGGAAGAATTAAACGCTCCTCTGGATTGGAGGCTAATACTTCCTCCAACTTTTCAGCGGCCAACAGGTTCTCATTGAACTTTTCCTTATAGATTAACCCTAATTGGTAATTGGCAAAGTTCCGCTCCGTTTTAAGACTATCGATTATGGATTCTTCCTTAGGGATTCTGTCCATATAGAAATCCAGGGAGAATTTCTCTTCCTCAGATACCGGTGCACCCTGTCCGCCATTTTCTGCAACAAGTTCTCCGGTTGCCTCGGAAATTTTGGAAACCGATTTGTTGGACCATCTCCAGTCATCCGAAAGCTCCCGATTGCCCCACCGGTTTTTAAAGTCGTTCTGTCCATAGCCCAAGCTGGTAATATTATAAAAGTAGAACTTGCCCTTGTTTTCCTTACCACCCTTACTTTTCGCAAAGTTGACAAACCCATCCGTTAACTTGTCCCGCTCTTTTTTCTGGGCCGCCTCTTGGGCCGCTTTTAGTTCTTCTATATGCTTTTCAAAATAGGCTATCTGGTCATCAACGGGCATTTGATATATACCGATGACACTATCGGTATATTGAACAATGTCCTCGTATTTGATTACATCTTCCAAGTTGTCCAGCTTCTTTTTGATGCTGCGGTATTTTTTTGTGTTTTCGTCCAAATTGGTCAACACACTATCGAAATACGCACCGGCATTCTTGTACTTGTTTTCATCAAAATTATATTCGGCCAAATTCTCATAATTGAGCGCATTTAACTTTGGCTCATTTTGGGTGGCCCGGAGCGATTTGTTAAAATAAACAAGGGCCAAACTATCGGAACTTTGCTCTAAATGGAACTCGGCAATTTGCCTATAGATTTTATCCAAAAACGGCCTATTTTCCCTATTTTCTTCCAAATCGGTCAGGTATTCCAACATTTCCTCATTGTTTTCCGATGTAATGGCCGTATTCCTTATTTTCTGGATTTCGGCATTGATCATATACACTCTGGGGGATTTCCTGTTCAGGTCAATAACCTTGTCAAAAGCGTAATTGGCACTGTCCTTATAACCCAATTGATCGTATAACTGACCGATGATGTAATAATACCTACCTTTCTCCGGATTCTTCTTGGTATAGTAGGAGGCTATCTTTAATTGTTGAATGGCCGTATCCGGCACATTAAGGTTAATGTAGGCTTGTGCCAGCATGGCACGGGCATCCGCATATTCCTGGTCTTTCAGGGTTTCATACTTCATCAACCGTTTTAGGTTCTTCACCGCCAATTCTTCATTTTCCAAACGGATATTCACCTTTTCCCTCCAGATGCTCGCTTCGTTCAGCTTGTCACTTTCCGTGTATTTGTTCAATATATAATTGAATGCTTCCAGCGCCGGGATGTAACGTTCGTCAAAATATCGAGCCTTACCCAATAGTAAGAAAGCCTCATCGGTCTGAGGATTTCGTTCCTCGTCCTTTATGTCCATGCTGTGCTTTTGGATGGCCTTGGTGGCCTTTTCCTCTGCAATGATAAAGTTGGGGTTGTTGTCCTCGGAATCCAATTTTACGTCTCCAGAGACCTCCAAACGTTCTATGGGCAAGATTTCCCAATAATCGTCCTTATAGGAATCATTCAATGTAGCCCTGCCTTCCTCAAAGGCAATATTGCCATTGTAAAGTGTATTATACTTGGTATTCAGGGCATGCCAATTCCTATTGATGAAGGCATCCTTTTTCGTGGAACAAGCATTGAAGAGCAAAGTTCCTAAAAGGCCAGATAAAAAAAGTTTGTTTCTGTAGTTCAAAATAGACGGTCTACGTATGTATGCATAACTGAAAAACAACCATATTATTATACACTTCATCGACAAAAGGCAACTTTAAGAATCTGTTATTGATAGGGTGCTTAAGCAATCGCCTAAAAATTTACAGACCCAACGGTCTGTTTAGGCCCATTATAAGTGATTCTTTGGGTTCTTTTTTACCTTTTAACGATGGCCATTGAACGAAAATCGGATTTGCAGTAATCAATACTTTTAAAATCAAACAAAAAAAACCGACTTGATGGTCGGTTTTAAGTATTTAGTTGGATTAAGCTTCTTTTTAAGGTTACCCCGCAAAAAACTCTTCCAATTCCTTTAAGGTTTCGGTAGACGTTTTAATGTCCTTGACCATTTCACCTTTGTTCAACACTACGATACGTTCACAGACCTCCGTTACATGAATAAGATCATGACTTGAGACCAAAACGGTCACATTATCCTTTGCCGCCAAGTCCTTGATAATACCTTTTAGACGAATTTGCGTGGTAGGGTCCAAATTGGCGAAAGGTTCATCCAAGATAACCACTTGCGGATTTCCAATAAAAGAAGCTACAATTCCGGCCTTCTTCTGGTTTCCTTTGGACAGGTCCCGCAAATATTTCTTTTGGCCCAAAATCTCACCATGGAAAAAATCCTCAAATTGGCCTAAAAGAGCATCCACATCGGCCTTGTTCTGTCCGCGTAAATCACCAATGAAGTAGAAATACTCTTCTGGGGTCAAATACCCGATCAAGAAGGTCTCATCTATAAAGGAGGAGGTAAAAGGTTTCCATTCTTCGCTGGTATTTACCTGGACACCATTGTTCACTATATGGCCCGAACTAGGCTGAATCAAATCTAGTAAGAGGCTAAAAAAAGTGGTTTTTCCCGCTCCGTTGTTTCCTACCAATCCAAAGCTTTGTCCCCTAGGGATTTCTAAATGGTCCAGATTCAAAACGGTCTGTTGTCCGTATTTCTTGGTTAAATTCTGTACTGTTATCATAATGGTTGATATATGTTAGCTATTTTTTTCCTTAAATCCGGCAATCATGCCATATTTCTTTTTTCGGTACTGTTCCGTTACCTTATCCATAAGGGTATTCTTTAAGACCAAACCGATGAGTCCGAGGACGCATAGCACTGTGACACCCACCGTCACCGAAAAAAGGTAATAGAAAAGACTGAATATGAGTATTGGAACAATAAGCACAGGAACCATGATCAAAAACTGATTGGCGCTGGTGCCCTGCATATTTCCGAACGGACTCTGATCTAATTCTATTCTTTTTTTGTTGAACGAACCAAAATATAAAATGACCGGTATGTTTACTCCCAGATTGTAAAGGGCACACCCAAAATTAATGGCCAAGGCTTCCCAACCAAAATATACATACGGGATGGTCAATAAAAACATGAACACGACACTCACGGAAATCAACAGAGCCTTGGACTCCAAGTACTTTCGCAAAGGGATATTTTGGGACATCATCATGCTGTAATAACTACTGTCCCAAGCCGGAATAAATTGTCCGAAATTACTCAGGAAAATACCGGTCATAAAAACGCCCAAAAAGGCTTTCATGGGCATCATACTGGCATAAATTTCCTGGGTATAGAATATGAGGCCATAAAACACGAACAAAAGGGATATCCAAACTTGGGATTTTGTTCGTTTGTTCCTCCAAATCATTTTTAAATCCAATTGAAGAAAGGTCCCCAAATCCCCAAAACGTTTTGTCCAGGCCAAATCGTTGGTGTTGGCCTGTACTTTTTTAGGCTTTAAGCTGGCGTCCAAGTATATCTTATCATGGAGAAACTTATAGTTGATGTAATAAATGAAAACCGCCAATACCAAAGGTACCAATACCGTTATCGGGTACGCATACAACCCATGAAATATAGGGCCAAAAACGTCCTTTATGGAAAATACACCAAAATAATCCAAGGCGTAAGATGTTACAATGATACCTCCTATAACAGCTAATGCTTTATCACTTTTATTTATAAGAAGGTTTAGGTAATTGATGCTCAACACTATGGCCATAATAGCCACCAACCATAGCAGCACATTCAATACAGGATATCCTTCGAACAGAAGTACAATACAAAAAGGCACAAAAAAGAACAGCGACAACAAATTGTACATGGAAGCTGCGGAACGCCCAAGAATATAGTGGGCAATGGAGCTCTTTTTAACCGGAGTGGTCAAAAAGGGTTTAATGTCCATCACGGGAAGTTTCTGCATAAAATACCGGAGAAACAATTCAATCAGTACCCAGTAAATAAGATACTGACTCAAGGTCCACATGGGACTTTGGTCCGGTACGGCTTTTCTAAGTAGAAAGTAAATTCCAGCACCTGAAGCTGCAAGCACTACGAGCATGTAGACTGCGAAAAAGCCCATGAGAATCTTTACGGCAAGGCTTTTACCAAAATTGGCCGACCTAAAAAAGGATTTCCATTGTAGGGAAGCAAATCGTTTAAACATAAGGGTTGGATGTTGTTGTTCGGTTCATAAGTAAACCAAAAATGGAAAATGTTACAAAAACTAGGAAATTTTATATTCTGGATAGGTCTCTGCCAATATTTCATCAGCTTTTGATGGAATGACATATCCACAAATTTTGAGCAAAAGCCCCATACTTACAATTAATAAAGACAATACCAATTGAAAATAAAGATTATCCATAAAACGGTTGGTCCATGTTAAATTACATAGATTCATGGGGATAATGAATAAATTTACGAGTAACCCTTGATTATATATTATATCCTGTAGCATCCATTTACGCCAAGCACCTTCCATACGTTTCTTCAACTGAAACGTTCTAAATAGCATTACAAGGGAAAAGCCTATGAATATCCCCGAAACTATGCCTTTTTTTAGTTCACCCGGAGGAAGCATTTTGAGCATAGTAAATATGCCTATAACAAAGGTCAGGGTCGCTATTATCTTGGGAAGAGACCACCAGTCCTTAAAATGACGCCAGATAATACCTCTGTACCTTTTGGACATTGCTTTTCTCCGTTGGATTATGACATCCTCAAAACCGAAAACCCCAAATTTTTTGAACTCACGGTTTTTGGCCTCCTCAAAATTAAGGGCGGGCTTCTCTTGCCATTGTTCTTCAATACCGTTGGCCAAATGATCTACCAATTCCAATTGTAAATCATAGTATTCCACATAATGGGCTCTAGTAAATTTGAACAACTCTTGTATTTGGTCTGGTGTGATTTTCATTTAATTACTAATCAGTTTACTATAGGTCCTTACTATTTTCCGTTTCAGTGCTACGACCTCCTGTAATCCTGCAATGTTAAAGACAAGGGCGAAAAACCAGTAGATATAAAAAATTTCTGGGTTTTCTTTTAAGATTGGTGCCATTATTCCCATGAGATACATAAAAATAGATGGTAAAGCCATAATAGACAGAATATATTTGGTAGATAGAATTTTCTTGTGAATTCCTTCTGGCTTGTAATAAATATAAAAGTGAAGGCATTGAGGGATAATCAATGTGGCAAAAAAGGATATTTCAATATATAAATCAGGAAAAATCTTAAAATGAAGCCATATCAATAGCCCAACACAAACAGGGATAAACCATTGCTTTGGCTCATAGAAGTATCGAAGAATTCTTCTAATCAATGCATTTTGATGACTCCAATGTCTTGTTTTATCCCATTCCCTTTGAAATTTCTTTACAAAATTCCCTTTTGTCCTTAAAAAATCTCCTATCAGAACATACTCAGATTCATTTTCAAATTCTGTCGCCAAATGATCAATAAGTTCAATACGGACATCAATAAATTTGACCCCTAAGTATTGGAGGTATTTATCTATTTCTTCTATTTGGTCCTTTGTAAGTTTCATTCAATTGTCAATTTCTTACTGGCCATATGCTCCCTATAAAACGCATAGAAATAATATGAAAAACTTAAAAAGAGTATATGTGACCATAGAGTGATTTCACTTAATGAACCGTCCGGTACAATTTCCATGAAATCTATCCATAAAGGATTGTTTAATAGGTAAACAAAGCCTAAGCCGACGGCATTAATCTTGAACAAAAAACTGTACGATGTCACATATCCGGTGGATTTAATTCTGAAATGAAAAAATAACAAGAACCCAAATGAAAGAATATATATTGACCCTATAATAGTTTCAATTAATGATAAAACATTCAGGGTCATAAAATCTCTAAGAATAAAGAAAACAATACCAAAAACAACTATTAACAGTAATAATCTCAAATATATATTTCTCATTTTTCTTACACATTTGTTGATTACTATTCGAGGACTTACCCATAACATTCCTAACCAAAAACTGGAGTGTTCACTTAAATCATACTTCCAATTTGCAATCTCATTTTGAAAGGCATTTTCGAAATCAATTCCTTCAGTATTCATGGCTCGCGTAATATTCTCACACATATGGTCCAAAATCTCCAAACGGATATCGATATGAACCAATCCTTTGGCGGTCAAAAAGTTTTCGATTTCCCCTATTTCAGATGTAGTTAATTCCATACTACTTATTTTATTGAATACTCCATTTTGGGTTTACCAATTGCTGCATACTTCGTATAAAATCTTCCAATTCGGCCAATCTGCTAACCGTTTCCTTTTCCCCTTTTTCTGTAAGTTTATAATATTTACGCAGTCTATTATCAACCCTGGCAACTTCCACATCCAACAAGCCTTCTGCTTCCAATTTGTGTAAAGCCGGATATAAGGCACCTTCTGTGATATTCAATTCCCCCTTGGAAAGTTCCTTGACCTTTTGGGTAATTTCATAGCCATACATCTTACCCTCCTCATCCAACAATTTTAAGATTATGGTGTTCAGACTACCTTTGTATAATTTCGAATTCCCCATTTTTTCCTGTACAATTGAATTTTCATTGACCAATATACATAAATTTCTTATGCATAGGGTTTTTATGTATTCTTTTTTTTATTTCCCGTTTTATATCGCCTCCTCTTTCCTTAATTTTGCATTCTATTTCTAGATTGGATAATTATGGCAGATTTTTATGCATTGACCGTTAAAAACATTAAAAAATTAACCCCTAATTCCGTGGCGGTCACATTTGAGATTCCCAAGGATTTGGTCCAAACCTTTTTATTTACGGCGGGGCAATACATCACCATAAAAAAAGAGATTAAGGGAAAGGAACTACGTAGGGCCTATTCCATTAGTTCTTCCCCTAAAAAAGACCATATTACCATCGGTATCAAAAAAGTAGATAATGGTGGATTCTCCCATTACGCCAATACCAAACTACAAGTTGGCGACGCCTTGGAAGTTATGCCCCCTGAAGGTCGGTTTTCATTTAAACCCACGGGTAACCCTCAACATGTTGCGGCCTTTGCAGCGGGTAGCGGTATTACCCCTATAATGAGCATTGCCAAGTCCGTTCTGGATGGAAATCCCAAAAATACTTTTGTATTGGTCTATGGTAACAAATCCTACGAGGAAACCATGTTTTATACAGATTTGGTAAAACTGGAACTAGATTATACCAATAGGTTTTTTGTTTATTTCATCAACAGTCAGACCCGGGAGGACAAGGCCCTTTTCGGTAGAATAGATACGTCGACTGTGAACTATGCCCTTAAAAACAAGCATGCCAATACGGAGTTTGACGGATACTATTTATGCGGACCGGAGGAAATGATTCATAACGTAAAGGATACCTTGTTGGACAATGATATTCCAGAGGAAAAGATTCATTTTGAGCTCTTTACCGCTACGGAAATTAAGGAGGAAATGCCCAGTTTACCGGAAGGACAGACCGTTTTGACCGTAACCTTGGAAGATGAGGAATTCCAACTGACCATGGACAAAAAGACTACGGTTTTGGATGCGGTCCTAAAGGAAAACATTGATGCTCCCTATTCCTGCCAAGGTGGGGTGTGCAGTAGTTGTATCGCCCGTATTACTGAAGGAAAAGCGGAAATGGCGGCCAATCAAATCCTTACCGATGGCGAAATCGAAGAAGGTTTTGTACTTACCTGTCAGGCCCATCCTACCACGCCAACTCTTAAAGTGGATTATGATGATGTATAGGTAATTGTACCTGCACCACATTCATTTTTTGCTTTTAGCTTTAAAATATTTCTCGATAACACTCCTTAAAAGTGTGTTTTGAATGAAATTGCTATGGGCTTTATTCTACCTTTAGTTGTTTCAAAAATTTAGCCATGACCTGGGAAATCATTACCGTATTTCTGATTATAGGTGCCGTTGTTGTCTTGTTTGCCTTCGAGGTTTTTCCCATGGATAAAATCTCGTTTTTAATTATAGGAACCTTACTACTTTCCGGTTTAGTAAGTCCTGAAGAAGCGGTAAGCGGATTTTCCAATAAGGCGGTCATTACCATTCTTTGTCTAATGATTCTCGCAGTGGGATTGGAGGATAACGGGGTCATATCCTGGCTTGCGAAGGGTCTAAAAATTCTAAAAAGTTGGCCCTCCGTTTTGGCTCTTATTGCAATCATGCTCCTATCTGGAGGTATTTCTGCCTTTATAAGTTCTACTGCCGTAGTCATCGTATTCATAAAAATCGTGGCGGAGCTCAAAGAAAAATATGGTATGCTCCCGGGAAAATTGCTTTTGCCAATATCCTTTGCCAGCATACTGGGCGGGAGCTGTACCCTTATGGGAACATCTACAAACTTAATCGTCAACAATATTGCCCTGCGCTACACCGGAGAAAAACTTGGCTTTTTTGAATTTTCCCTTTTGGGTCTTACGTTCCTTGGGGTTTCCATGATTATCATCGTTTTATTCTACAAGTTTTTACCAAAAGGAGATGGGAACAAGCTGTCCGACAAGTATGATTTAAACCGATACCTGCTCACCTTACGGGTAAGCAAGGACTCCACTTTAATAGATAAGGAACTTCAGGACACTTTTATGTTCAAGGAATCAGAGGTGACTGTTTTAAGGGTAACCCGCAACAATCTGGAGAAAAACATTTTAAATCCAAAATTGAAAATCAGGGCAAATGATGTGATTTTGTTGCATTGCAGCTTGGAAAACCTTCAAAAAATGAGGGGCGAAGGCTTTTTTGATCTTGATATTGATGAAAATACGACCAATTTCACTTCAGAAGAAACATCCATCAAGAGATTGGATAAAAAAGAAGAGGATTCTTCCGATGAAAAAGAACATGAAACGATACTTCTGGAACTCCTGTTACTACCCGGCTCCCGATTTATAGGAAAAACGCTCGCGGGTCTTAAAAAAATGATCGTACCCAGGGCCATTCCTATTGCCGTAAACAAAAGAAAACCCCTAACGAACCTAAGAAGTAGGTTGCACTTAAATGACAATGCCATAACCCGACTTAGGGTAGGTGATCGCTTGTTAGTACAGACCGACACCTCCTACCTCCATAATTTTGAGAACAGTAACAATCTTGCTGTCCTAAACCAATTTGATGGTGCCTTACCCTCTACGCCCTTTAAAAGAAACTTGTGCCTATTGATTTTGGTAGTCACCATTGTTCTCGCGGCAACCGGCGTTTTTGAGATCATGACCAGTGTCATCTTTGGAACCATTGCCATGCTACTTTTTAAGTGTATTGAACTCAATACTATTTATGAAAAGATCAATTGGCAGATTATTTTTCTATTGGCAGGAATGATTCCCCTAGGTGTGGCCATGACCAACGCGGAGGCGGATCAATGGTTGACCCAAGAACTCCTGAAAATAATGTCGGGCCAAAGCCCCATGATTATCATTGGCATCCTTTTTCTTACTACCATGCTTTTTAGCAGTGTGGTTTCCAATAACGCAACAGCCATTATAATGGCCCCTATCGCCATTGCATTGGCCAAAGGGCTGGACCTGGATGTGAAACCTTTTATCTTTTGTGTAATGTTCGCGGCCAATTTCAGCTTTTTTACACCTTTGGGCTATCAAACCAACGCCCTTGTATATAGCATGGGCATTTATAAGTTCAAGCATTTCCTTATTTTGGGAGGGGTCATTTCCATAGTGCTTTTAGTTCTTGGAACGCTTTTATTGAGTGCCATGCTTTAAAATTACTTTAATTGGGACTCCAATTGCCTGCTTGCGGTATCATACCCAATAGCGTACGCTTTTTCAATCCCCTTTCGGTCCAAAATACCAATGTTTTCTAAGGACTTGGGTTCTATAACCAGATCACAACTTCGTATTTTCTCCCGATTGATGGCGTAAATCATCAATCCAGTAACCCGTCCCGTAAGCTGAAGAGAGTTGGTAAGATTCTTTTTATCCAAAACGGAAACCACGGAAACATTGCTTCCTATTACATAACCGACCTTTCCCTTAACAGGTTCCAAGGGAAAATTATTCATGATACCACCATCGGCAAATAAACTTCCCCTGTAATTGACCGGACTAAAAACCGGCGGCAAGGCCGCGGAGGCCAAAAGGGGCTTAATAAGTTCGCCTTCACTGATAATCAGTTCTTCCCCCTTTTCCAGATTGGTCGCCACTACAAAGAGTTCCTTTTTTAGGTTTTCAAAAGTGTTATGGGGAAAATAAACCTTAAAAATATCTTCGTACCTGTCGGTATCTAAAAATCCCGGTTTTGCAATCGTCAAAAAGTTATACTTGAAAAGTGGTGTCTCCTTAAAAAAACGTAGCATATCCATAATGGGAATATCATTTGCGTACAGTGCACCTACCAAAGCTCCTACGCTACTACCTGCCACGACATCGGCTTCCAAACCAAACTCCTTCATGGCCTTTATAACCCCAATATGTGCCATCCCACGAACTCCCCCGCCTGATAGGACCAATCCGATTTTTTTAGTGTTTACATCTAATTTCCGTTCCATTGCATTCAAATAAAAATGCCGCATGGAATTAAAATCTCCATACGGCATTAAAATTAACCAAATACACGCTTACGATTCTAATCCAAAGGCATAATAGTATTTGGTTCCATCTTCATAGACGCCTTCTATCATAACGCCACCTTTTTTGTTTTCGAGAATATCGGCCACATCTTCCACATCCTTTACACGTTTACCGTCAATATGGGTGATGATAAAACCTTCACGCATCTGGGTTTCCTTTCTAATCTTTCCAGGATATAACTTGTTCACTTGAACGCCACCGTCCAAATCCAATTTCTTGGCTAAATCCTTATCCAGATTTTCAAAATCGGCCCCAAGCAGGTTAAGTATTTCCTTTTTCTCCTTTTTGACAATTTCGGTATTACCATTGGCATTTTCAAGAATTACCGTAAACTCTTTATCCTTTCCATCCCTATTCACCAAGAGAGTGACCTCGTCCCCAGGTCTTTTACTGGCAATGATTTCCTGTAATCTTGGAGAGGTGTTGGTTTCGAAGCCATTAACCTTTAGGACAATGTCCCCTGGTTTGATTCCGGCCTTGTCCGCAGCACTATTTTCACCAACTTGCTCGATCCAAACACCCTTGGTAAATGCAACGTCCTTATCGTGTGCCAAATTACTATCCATTGTTCTAATCGTTACACCCAACATACCTCGCTGTACATTGCCATATTTCAATAAATCTTCCACAACTTTGGAAACAATGTTGCTGGGAACCGCAAATCCATACCCGGTGTATGTGCCGGTCCTACTTGCAATGGCCGTATTGATGCCTACCAAATTACCATCCAAGTTTACCAAAGCTCCTCCACTGTTGCCGGGATTTATGGCGGCATCGGTCTGTATAAAGCTCTCTACGGCAAATTGTTCCTTATTGATGTTTATACTACGCGCCTTGGCACTTACGATACCGGCCGTAACCGTAGAGTTAAGTCCCAATGGGTTTCCTACCGCCAAAACCCATTCGCCTACCTCCACATCGTCAGAGTTGACCAAGGACATGGTCTTAAGGTTATCCGCATCAATATGTAATAATGCCAAATCTGTTGTAGGGTCCGTACCTATGACCGTTGCTTTGTAAGACTCGTTATCATATAGGGTAACCTCAACCTCATCCGCATTATCTATAACATGGTTGTTCGTCACAATATACCCTTGGTCATTAATTATGACACCTGATCCCGTACCTACCCTAGGCTGGGATTGCATTCCTTCTGGGGTCTGTCCCTTGAACATGTCGCCAAAAAACTCCTTAAAAGGGTCTGGTAGCTCCCTTCCTCCTTGATTTCCATAAGATGGCGAGGTCATTGTAGATTTAATGTGAACTACGGCATCCAATACCTTTTTAGAGGTATCCGTAAAATCCAAAGGTTTAATGTTACCCTCATCGTCCGCAGTATAGAGAACATGCTTCCCCTGTACGGTTTCAACCGTGGTAACCCCTTTTATTTCCTCCTTTTGGTTTAATTTGTTGATGCCAATAACCCCAAGACTTACGGCTAGGGCAATAGCGGCAGAAAAGAAGTAAACTCTAAAACTTCCTTTGTTTGATTTGTTTGTATTCATTTTATTCTAGTTTAAAATTATTTTTTTCTTTACTTCAAAATTAGGTCAATACCCGTGCCACTTGAAGCTATTCCATTGCTAAAAATTTTTTAAAATTTCATGATTTTTTAAGTTCTTTTTTAGACTATTGGGTCGGTTTTAAGAAAAAGGATTGAAAAAATGTAAGAAAATGTGCATTTCATCGACTGTCATCCGTATTAGAAAGAACAGTGGCGTTCAAAAGAGGGACATACCTTTTTGTTGACAGACTTAACGGTCTGTTTTATGCCATTTTGACTTAGTTATGGTTTTTTCCTTTGTCAGTAACCGATAAAATGTACCAATACTAAAACCATTGCTGTTTTTTATCGTATGTTTAAGTAGAATTAGGAATGTTTACCTGAATTTTGATGCAAAATACCGCTGTATTAATATTTGCGAATACCTCCAAAGAGGAACTTAGGAATAAACCATTAACCAATGGCGAATTATTATTCGATTCCTTAACGGATAGAACGCTCAAGGAAGTCGAAAAAACTAACCTCACCTATTTTCACCTCACCGAGAAGCATCAAAAAGGAGACACTTTTGGAGAACGCTTTACCAATGCCGTACAAAGTATATTTGATGCCGGTTTTGAAAAGGTTATCTCCATAGGAAACGATACTCCCCACTTAAAATCCTCTCATATTAAAGCGGCCGCGGAAGCGCTTATCCAAGGAAAAACGGTGATTGGCCCTTCTTTGGACGGTGGTTTTTATTTGATGGGGATACATCGGACAGATTTTGACCGTAATGCCATGGTCAATCTTCCATGGCAAAAGTCCAGCCTCTATCGGTCCATAGTTGAACATTTTGGGAAGAATAGCTTTTCTATCTTCCAATTGCCCATTTTTAATGATATTGATACCCTGAGGGATATTCAGTGTTTATCCAACTATATCAAAACGCTTTCAACTTCTCTAAGGTTGTTGTTGGCCAGTTGCCTTTATTCAGTACATAGCTCAATTATACAAGTTGAGCATTTATATGCTTCTATAAGCCTACAACGCCCTTTCAATAAGGGTTCTCCCGTGTTAGTTAGAATTTGATGAAGAATCACGGATTATTACAATCCAAGTATCAACTTTGAATCTAACACTATCCTTATTACATGAAATATATTACGTTGGTCATGCTTATGCTCATGACTACAATGGTCTTTTCCCAAAATATCGTTTCGGGAACTGTAACGGATGCCGCCGGAAGCGGAATTCCTTACGTCAATGTTCTTTTAACCGGGACTAACAAAGGAGCCACAACAGATGAAGAAGGAAAATTTTCTATAAATACTCCCGATAAAACGGGTACTTTGGAATTTTCTGCAATAGGTTATCAAACGCAGAAAGTGCCCATTAATGGTCTGATCTATATAGAAATTACCTTATTGGAATCTTCTGAGCAACTTGACGAAGTAGTCCTAACAGCCTTGGGACTTAAAAGGGAAACAAAAGAATTGGGCTATGTGGTCCAAAGTTTGGATGCACAGGGTGTAACCGAAGTCAAATCAGTGAATTTTCTGGACAACCTTTCGGGAAAATTGGCCGGTGTTACCATTAATCAAGGGCCCACTGGAGTAGGATCCACCTCAAAGATAACCATTAGGGGCGAAGCTTCCTTTTCCAATAACAACCCGCTCTTCATAGTCGATGGAGTGCCCATTAACAATAATTCGGTTTTTAATTTTACCAACGAGGCCGCTGCCGGCTTCCAGGAAATTGATTTTGGAAATGGTGCCATGGAAGTTAATCCTGATGATATTGCCGAGGTTTCCGTACTTAAAGGTCCAAGTGCTGCCGCTTTATATGGTACCCGGGCTTCCAACGGGGTCATTGTCATTGAAACCAAAAATGGCAGAAACACTACGGGCCTTGGGATTAGCTACAACACAAGCTTTTTTGTAGATACGGCTTTTCAATTGCCCGACTTCCAAAATGAATACGGACAGGGTAATGCAGGACAGTTTGCTTTTGTAGATGGTCTTGGAGGCGGTACCAATGATCTTATTTCCTATAGTTGGGGGCCTCGTTTGGACGTAGGAAACCTTATTCCCCAATTTGATAGCCCTGTAACTTTAGCCGATGGAACCGTAGTACGTGGGGGGGATACCGCACTCTATAGTGGTCTACCCATTACCCCTACCCCCTTTGTTTCACATCCGGATAACCTAAAGGATTTTTACAGGACGGGAACTACGCTTATCAACAATATTGCCGTTGCCTCCAATTTTGAAAAAGGCAACTACCGCCTTTCCTTTACGGATTTAAGAAGCGAATCCATCATTCCAGGTGTAAATCTGGACAGGCAAACCATAAGCGCACGTTTGGGCTTTAGACCGATTGAAAAATTAAAAATCAATTCTTCCATCAGCTATATCAACTCTAAAAGCGCCAACCGACCATCCAACGGCTATGGTTCCGAAAACGTAAATTATTCCTTGGTAGGTTGGGGGCCCCGTTCGCTTAATATGGAAAGCCTGCGAAATTACTGGCAACCAGGCCTGGAAGGTGTACAGCAGTATTCCTTTAACTATACCTATTTTGACAATCCTTTTTTCATTATGTACGAAAACCGAAATTCCTTTAACAGGGACCGGGTTTTTGGAAACGTTTCCGCTAGCTATGATATTACGGATCATTTGTCGGCATCGATACGAACAGGTATGGACTATTCCAGTGAACTCCGACAATTAAGACGAGCCTTTAGTTCTAATAGATTTCAGAACGGGGGATATGCCGAACATGATGTTTTCTTTAGGGAAATAAACACAGATTTCCTTTTAAATTATACCAATCGTTTTACCGATGTGAGCTTGGATGTAAGTTTGGGTGGAAACCGATTGGACCAGAAGGCCTTTACCTCCCAGTCTCAAACCACCAGCTTGGCACAACCGGGAATCTTTAGACTTTCGAACGCGGCATCTCCCGTTGAGGTTTTTGAGTTTGAATCCAACAAACGCATCAATAGCTTTTATGGCTTGATGAAATTGGGTTATAATGATTTCCTCTTTTTGGATGTCACGGGAAGAAATGACTGGTCCAGCGCCTTGGCCACTCCATTTTCGGTAGATAATACCTCGTTCTTCTATCCATCCGTATCTTCCAGTTTCATTCTTTCTGAAGTAGTGCAACTGCCGGAAGTAATCTCTTTTGCAAAACTACGTGCTAGTTGGGCACAGGTAGGTAACGATACAAACCCATATCAGACTACGGGAGCCTTTGTGTCCAGAACACCCTTCAATGGCCAACCTACCTTTAGCAACCAGAATACGATTGCCAATCCCAATTTGCAGCCAGAGCGTACCTCATCCCTAGAATTTGGTGCAGATGTACGTTTTTTTGGAGATCAGTTACGTTTTGATATTTCTTACTATAACGCCTTGACCAAAGACCAGATCATATCTCTTCCCATTGGGATATCTTCCGGTTATACGCAGCAGGTCGTCAATGCGGGAAGCGTCCGTTCCAAAGGGTTAGAGGTTATAGCTGGGATTTCCCCTATAATCTCCGATAATTTTAAATGGAACAGCACCTTGAATTTTAGTACGAACAGGGCTACTGTTGTTGATTTACCACAGGAGGATGGCAGGTTGACACTGGCATATTCAAGAATTTACGATAGTCAAAACCAAACGGTATATCTTCAGGTGGAAGAAGGTGGACGTGTTGGTGATTTATATGGCACAGGCTATTTAAGGAATGAAAATGGTGACTTTATACTTACTGATGAAGGAAGGTACATCCCCAATAACGATCTGCAAAATTTAGGGAACTACAATCCGGATTTTATGTTGGGTTTCAATAATCAATTCAATTATAAAAACTGGAACCTTGGTTTTCTTCTGGACTGGCGCCAAGGTGGGATTATCGTTTCTAGAACAAGGGCGTTGGGCAACGTAGGCGGTCAACTGGCGGAAACATCTTTTCGCCCGGAAGCGGGTATCGTGCCTGTTGGAGTGGTCAACACCGGAACGGAGGACAACCCTGCATACTCCCCAAATACGGTTGCAGTGTCGGCGGAGAGCTACTATCGCCAGTTTTACGATCGTAATCATGAGGAAAACAATGTTTATGACGCTTCCTTTCTGAAATTACGCCAGTTTTCGATAGGATACACCTTTAAGGACCTGTCCGTGTTTAATCAAGATGCCCAATTAAATCTTTCATTGATTGGCAGAAATCTTTTTGCCCTTACTGAAAATCCACATTTTGACCCGGAACAACTTGCCGTACAAGGTCAAGGTTTTATTAGTGGTGTAGAGGATATGTCTTACGCTACTACACGTAGCATTGGCATAAAGGCAGGGTTTAATTTTTAAGAATGAAAACGATGAACAAAATATATAGCTTATTTCTTTTATTGACGCTGATAGGTTGTACCCAAGATTTTGAGGATATCAACACCAATCCCAATGCACCTGTAAGTATACAACCAAGCCTTTTACTTAGGCAGGTCATTTATGACTATGGGGAGCAAATGTCCTACGAAGGTTTTACTGCTGGAAATTTATTGGGACAGTATACAACTGCCTTGGATTTTAACCTGTTTGATAGGCATAACCTGAAATCCCCGCAATTGGGAGGCAATCCATGGCCTATTTTTTATCAAAATCTAAGGGATAACGAGATTATGCTCGACTTGTCCCTAGAAAATCCTTCTTTTAAAGTCTACGAGGGCCCAGCAAGAATCATGAAAGCCTATATGGCCTCGGCCCTTACCGATTTATTTGGGGACGTTCCTTATTTTGAGGCTTTTAAAGGAGAAAATGGTACCGTAACCCCGGTTTATGATTCCCAAGAATCCATCTACATGGACCCCGAGGGAATATTTGATAATCTTCAAAAGGGTATAGAGGCCATTCAGTCCTACAATGGTGCCATTGCACTTGAAGGAGACATCTTGTTTAACGGTGACCTTGATGGATGGATACGTTTTGCCAATTCGTTAAAAATCAAATACCTCATGCGGGTTTCCTCCAAATTGGACGTATCATCCCAACTTCAAACTATTTTTGATGCGGACAACTACATCAAGGAAAATAGCCAAAACGCCATCTTTAACTTCACGGATGGAGAACCCAATAATTTTAGGCTTGCAAGACTTCGTATCGGGGATTTCAACAACTTTGTCATGTCCGAAACCATGGACGAAATTTTGACCAATCTTAACGATTCGCGCATCTCAAGACTTTTTAGACCTTACGCCAATAGTGGTTCAGGAGATGAGTATAACGGGCTTTTAAACGGTATCGATGCCTCCTCGACCATAGTTTCCTTGGCCGATTATTCCTTGGCAGGAACTATTTTCAGGGAAAACACGGGACTTTTGGACGCTAATTTCATGACCAGTATGGAAACCCATTTTTTACTTGCGGAAGCAGCTCAGAAAGGCTTGATTACCGCCGATGCACAACAGCTATACGACTTAGGTGTGATGCAGGCTTTTGAGTATTGGCAAGTGGCCCTTCCTTCCAATTATCTATCGGCCGAAGGTGCATTTAATAATGGAAATCCTTTGGAAAATATCATAACCCAAAAATGGATCGCCAATATGATCAATGGGTATGAAGGCTGGATAGAATATAGAAGAACAGGCTTTCCACAATTGAAAACAATATCGGCAAGCCTAAACAATGATTTAATACCGGTTAGAATGCCCTACCCTGGTGAGGAAGAGGCATTAAATAATGTGAATTACACCATGGCCGCCAACAAAACGGATGGCAATAGTATCAATATAAAGGTTTGGTGGGACGAAGAATAGTTTAAAATGACTGATTTACTTATTTGGCAATGGGGAATGATTGTAGTATCTAGCTTGATACTATTTGTACTTGCACCTTTTGCGAAAAATACCAATCAGTTTTTTAAGGCGGTGCAAAAAATGAAATCCCCAAATACCTTCGTATTAATGGGTAGCCTTGTTATCTCATGGATTTTTGCCAAGAGTATTACCAATGCGGCTAACTTAGGGTTGGAATTTGGTATTGTGGGAGGCGTCGCCTATGCAGGATATTACCTTTCCTTCGCCGTTGCCGGCATTATCATATATAGGATGAGGAAATACGGCCACTATAACAGCATTCATGATTTTTTAACCACGAAATTCGGTAGGACTGCTGTCCTCGTTTTCTCACTTTTGATAGCCATTCGTTTATTTAACGAGGTATGGAGCAATACCATGGTCATTGGTTCTTATTTTGGGGATATGGGAAGTAGTACATATTATTGGAGCATTCTTGTTTTCACAGTATTGACTTTGGCTTATGTTATAAAAGGGGGGATGAGCAGTTCCATTTTTACGGATGTCGTACAAATGTCTTTATTTACCATCTTGCTAATTGTAATTCTATATACCATTTATGGTCCAAAAACGGATTTCACGGTCAATGAGACTTTTAATTCTGGTGTTTGGTCTTTTGAGATGGGCTTAAACCTACTATTTGCCGCTTTGATACAATCCTTCAGTTATCCATTTCACGATCCGGTTTTAACGGATAGAGGATTTATTAGTCAACCCATGATTACCTTAAGAAGTTTTCTCTGGGCCAGCCTGGTGGGAGCTATTTGTATTATACTGTTCAGCACCATTGGTGTTTATGCTCAATCCCAGGGTATCGTAGGTCAGGCAGCGGTGGAAGTAGGCAAGGCCTTTGGGATAGTAACCTTGTTGATTATCAATTTCATTATGATTACCTCTGCGGCCTCCACCTTGGATTCCACGTTTTCATCGTTCTCCAAGTTGATTGCGATCGATTTAAATGTAGGCAATACCCTTTCCGTAGGAAGATGGTCCATGATCGTGATTGCAATTATTGGCACTATTCCTGTTTTTATGGATGCCGAAATACTATCGGCTACGACCATAAGCGGAACCATGGTCATAGGGCTTACCCCTATATTCCTTTTCTGGAAGGGGAAAGCTCCAAAAATCAGTTTTCACTTGAGCGTTCTATGTGGACTGATATTTGGTCTTTTCCTGGTTCTTAATTGGTTCCCCGAACAATTCATATTTACGACCGGTAAATATGCAGATTTACTTTGGATTAATGTTTGGGGAATTTTATGTTGTACCCTATTATACTTTATACCCAAATGGCTGACAAAATAGTTCATGTAGGAAACAAAAAAGGCAAAATGCTTCTCTTTGGGGGCGTTTATAGTAATCTTCAGGCCTTAGAAAAATTAATTTCCATAGCAAAAGAGGAAGGCATACAAGGGGATAATTGCATTTGTACGGGAGACATTACCGGATATTGTGCCCAACCCGAAGAAACCATTCAGACTTTCAAAAAATGGGGCGCTTTAAGTATTGCGGGCAATGTTGAATTACAGTTGGCCAATGACAGTGAGGATTGTGGATGTGATTTTAAGGCCGGTGGACGTTGTGACAGTTTCTCCAAGATGTGGTTCCCATATACAAAAATGAAATTGTCTCAAGAATCCCTAACATGGATAGACGCTATTCCTGAAAATATCAGCTTTGAATATGCGGGTAAAAAAGTAACGGTGGTCCACGGTAATTATGGCAACGTTTCGGAATTCATATTTAAATCCAATGCCCAAGAAAGTAAGGAAACCTGTTTTGAAGCTACCTATAGCGATGTAGTGATTGCCGGACATTGTGGTCTTCCCTTTCATCAAAACATAAAGGAGAAACTATGGATCAATCCGGGGGTAATAGGGATGCCGGCAAATGATGGCACACCTAGGGTATGGTACGTAGTTTTGGAAGAGAAGGACGGTGATCTATCTTTTACACATAAATCCTTTGAATATGATTTTGAGACCGCCCAGCGGCATATGCTCCAAAACCATTTGCCCGAGGAATATGCGGACACCCTAGCATCAGGAATATGGGATAATATGGAAATCCTTCCGGAAATAGAAAAAATGGGGCAAGGAATACCTATTTCCTTCAATATCGATTTTAAAAAACAGAATATACAATCCAAAACACAGAAAAAAATGGCAGATTCTTATTACGACCCAAAGGACCTTAGAAAATTTAGCAAGATTACCGAGTGGAGTGAGGAACTCGGCACCAAGTTCTTTGATTACTATGGAAAGGTTTTTGAGGAAGGGGCCTTGAGTGCCAGGGAAAAATCCCTGATTGCACTGGCCGTTTCCCATGTTGTAAAATGCCCTTATTGTATAGACGCCTACACCAAGGACGGACTACAAAAAGGAATTACCAAGGAGGAAATGATGGAGGCCGTGCACGTTGGAGCGGCTATTGAAAGTGGCGCAACTTTGGTCCACGGAGTACAAATGATGAACAAATACAACAAACTATCCATGTAAAGGGTCGTATATATCCCAAAAAGGAGTTTGATTATTAAATACAGAAATTATGGCAACAAAGTCGTTAAAAGCGCAAGGAGATGAATTGGCGGTTTCCAACAAACAATTGGAAATCCTGAACGGAGGTATTTTTGCCGATGGGGAACTCCCCTATTTTAAGGATAAGATCGCTCAAATTGGTCAGTTCCCTTTACGCCCCAAGAAATTGGAAATACTGCAGATCAATGTAGGATATATGTGTAACCAGGTCTGTGAGCATTGCCATGTGGATGCAGGTCCGGACCGAAAGGAAATAATGACCCGGGAAACCATGAAACAATGCCTGGAGGTCATTAAAAACACGGGGGCACATACGTTGGATTTAACAGGTGGTGCCCCAGAAATGAACCCTGATTTTAGGTGGTTTGTGGAAGAAGCTGCCAAAGCAGGAATCAAGGATTTTATCGTGCGTTCCAACTTGACGATTATTAGGGCCAATAAGAAATATTATGACTTGCCCGATTTTTTCAAAAAGCATAACGTACACGTCATTTCTTCCATGCCACATTGGACACGAGGAAAAACGGACAAACAAAGGGGAGATGGTGTTTTTGATAAATCCATCAAAGCTTTACAGGAATTAAACGAACGAGGCTATGGGATGCCAGATAGTGACTTGCGCTTAGACTTGGTTTATAACCCATCTGGGGCTTACCTGCCCGGAGACCAGGCCGCCATGGAAAAGGACTTCAAAAAAGCATTAAAAGAGGACTTTGGTATACAGTTTCATAATTTATTTGCGATTACCAACCTGCCCATTGCGCGATTTTTGGATTATTTAATCGCTTCGGAAAACTATGAGGACTATATGTATGCCCTTGTGGAAGCCTATAATCCCGCTGCGGTGGCCAATGTCATGTGCACCAATACGATTTCCGTGAGTTGGGACGGTTGGCTATATGATTGCGATTTCAATCAAATGTTGGATTTAAAGGTCGCCAGTAAGATCAAACACATTAAGGACTATAATGAGGATATTCTTAACGATAGAAACATCATCATTTCCCAACACTGTTATGGCTGTACTGCCGGTGCCGGCAGTAGTTGTCAGGGGACAGTGACTTAGGATTTCGAGCCTATTTCTGTCCACATGAAAAAAATTTAAAAGGTAGTTTCAAATTTTACGCCGCCATTGACAATTCCAGCTTTTTATGTAGCATTAAAATGGAATTAATACTCTTTTGATCAATTCTTTGACAACTATACATGGTTGTTTCAAGTTGCTGCATCATTTTTTGGAAACCTCCATTTTCAAATATTGGCCCATGTTCCTTTTTAAATTGTCCATTATCCACCAAAGCTTCCTTTAATTCACTAACCGAAGATATGTTAGGCATTTGCACAAAATTTAGCTTATCCAGTTCATTAAGTTCTTCATTTAACTTATCAAATGACTGTTTTATGCTTGCCATTAATGAATGTAGTTGTTCCTTAGTTATTTCTCCATTGCTTTGTACCTCCAATACGCGATTATAAATATTACTTTTTACGGTTGAAATACTTCTGTAGAGCACAGAAAGAACTTTATGTTGCTTATATAAATTCATTAATTCCTGTTCACTACCCATATTTCTTGCCAGTAAAAGAAAAAATGCACAAAAAGAGGCATCCCAAGTTTCGAAATTTTGATTAAAATGTTCCTCCCTTTGATGTAATAAAAAATTATATCCATTCTCTAAAGTCCTTTTATTGTATTCTACTCCCTTAAAGGAAAAGGATTTTTCTTTAGTTGTGCCTTGAGCAATTTGCTGTGCTTTAACCAAAAGACCTTCTATTTCATTTACAGGCCTCATTAAACTCTTTAGTTCAGCTTTCAAAGAAATTAAAAAAGCATTGTTGGGTACGTCTATTTTTTTTATTTCTTCAGTGATTTTTTCTTCATCTGGAATTTGTAAAAACCTATTCGCAAAAGTATTTTCATATTCTTCGGCTAAATCGGCTCCCTGAGTTTCCAACCTAATGAAATCCTCAAGTATTTCTGTATCTGCCCATTCACTAGGCTTTTTATCCAAATATATTTGATATAAAAGTAAAGTCATTTCTTTCTGAAGCTCTTCCTTTTGGCCAAACAAAATCCAGGGCGACCTTTCGTCACTATCGCAAATTACATAAGGGGTTTTTGCACTTTCCTCTCTTTTATCATTAGGTGGATGACTTGTGTACATTCCAGTTTTAGAATGCTCCGAAGTTGAAAAATATTTTTTTCCTCCTCTTGCATCCTGTGGTAGTTTGTCTAAACGACTTTTCTGTTCCGAAGCGCTTCTTTGGATCGACAAAGCATTGTTCGTATATAGATTCTGTACGAATATATTTTTCTTGGAAGCTAAAATACCATGATTAATAGTTGCATTCCATGACGAGGAACCACCATCAAGTTTCCATAGGGCAGAAATTATTGCATCACTTCCTGAAGTCATAACCGCTACTTTATCGGCATTAAATTCCATTTCCCTTGAAAGCAATGAATGCATTAAATTTAAAAACTGATAGAACAAATTCAATAATTGCCTAATTACCCATATCATTGGAGTAATAACCCATGCCGCCGCCGATAATCTAATATCAGAGGCTCTCCATTGATCTAGTAAATCATCCCACTTATCCCTTTCAAAAATCATATCATGGATAATTGTGTTGGCAGAAATAATATAGCTACCTATTTTCATGCTTCTTTGGGCAAAATGACCAAATTCATGGCTAACTACTGCTTTAAATTCCGAAAGATTGAGACAATCCGTTAAACCCATACCTATAGTTAACTCCTTTCTTACCGGAAGTATAAGGCTTAACCACATATTGCTATATGCAACATAGGCATTTACATCTGGATCCACATATATATTTTTGGGTCGAGGTGCACCTGTTTCTTTGCAAATCTGATCAATAAAATTCCATAACAACGGATTTTTATCCTTAACCAACTTAATACGGTTATTTGGTTTGTGATTTTTTAATTTAAAGATAAATTTAAGTGTAAAAACAAAAAGCATTCCTGCTCCTGCTATGGCACCTACTTTCATTAGAATAGTCAATTTGTTTATACGCCCCATATCATATATAATGGCATAATAAAATAAATATCCCAAAGCCAATACCATGGCAGTATACAATGCAAAAAATAGGATGATGGCCAATATTGCCAAAATCGATTTCAACTGATAAGATGATGTTAACATCGTAAGGTTTTTGGGAACAGACGTGGGACTGGCGGGGTAGTAATTTTTTGTCATATAATAATGGTTATGCAGGTGTGGTATTTAGATTACAATATTGATAAACTATTTTTTGTCCTAATTATTTTACAATCAATAATAGCATAGCTGTATTTTATCCTAAAAAATTGACGCCTAAACCGACCACTTGGTCGGTTTTCCTTTTCAAAAAAGAAGTAGTTCATCGGGATTTCTAACTTTCGCCGATTTTTTTCTTCATCATATCCAAAGAATCGAATTTCATCGAGCATCGGTCGGTTCTTTGTATAGACCAAACGGTCAGATTAACCCAAATCTTGAAATCATGGATAAAAATTTAAAACGCATGGCTACCATGCACCGTATGCAGACCACTGGCTTGGAATTATTCTATAGTAACGGCTATTATAACACCAGTGTTGATGATATCTTAAAAAAACTCTCGCTTTCCAAAGGTGCCTTTTACTATCATTTTGAATCCAAAGAGGATTTCTTTATTCAAATCATTCAGAACTTATTGGCCAGAAAAATATACAGCGTATTAATTGAGCCTATAGAAGGCCATGACGATCCTCTTAAACAAATTCTGGATTGCTTTGATGATGCACTAGAAACTGCGGTTCATAATGAAATGGATTTTGGCTGTGTCCTCAATAATTTCTTGACTGAATTCCGTGGAAAGGACGAAAAAATCATGAAACATCTATGTGATATATTTTCCATTTGGGAAGTTAACCTAGTTTCAACTTTGCAAAAAGGAAAGTTCAATGGCTTTGTGGATCGCCATGTAGATTGTGAAGCGGCAGCCACTTTTTTAATAAGCTCTTATTTTGGTGTTCGGACTTTAATGGTGGGTGTTGCCCCTAGTGCCAGAAAATACAGATTTATGAGTCAATTGAGAATGTATCTAAAATCGTTGGAGCCAAAAACGGTAGCTGTATAGCAACTTAGAGTAATTCCTTTATTTTATCGTAAATCGTTTGTGGTGAAATGGTTTCCATGGCTTTATCATAACCTGGCGGAAACTTATTTCCGTAAACCGATGTTGGAATTAGGGGAAAACTTTCCCTATCGGATAAAATTTGATTTGAATCCCTTTGTCCAAAAGGCGTAAATCCAACATAGGGGTGGGTTACACCCCATAATGTTATAACCGGTACACCATACATTGCGGCCAAATGACCATTTCCACTATCCATGGAAATCATTAAATCTAAGTTACTAATCACCCTTAACTCTTCCTGAAAAGGAAGTTTCCCAGCTGCTGATGCACAATTGTTGAATTTAGACTCCCATTGTTCCAGAATTTCAGTTTCATTTTTACCTCCACCAAAGAGAATGATTTGTAAATTTTCCAAATTATTCAATTTGTCAAGTAATTTTTCCATTAGATGCTGTGGATAAACTTTTCCTTGAAATGCCGCAAATGGAGCAATTCCGATGAATCTATAGTTATTTGTCATCCATTTTTCCTTAACATCTTCGGTTAAATCTTGTTTTGGCAATATATGTTCTCCATTCAATGAAAATGTAAGCCCTAGACTGTCAAATACCTCAGCATATCGTTTGTGCATCGGTTTCAATGGCTTTAGCTCTTTTAATTTTCCCGAGGTAAGTTCCCTTTTTTCCGATCGCCCTTTATCCAATTGTTTGTATTGAACCCCATGGATTCGAAAAAAGAGCTTTAGAATGTTACTTCGGAGCACATTGTGCAAATCCGCGACTGCATCTATCCTTAACCTCTTTAATTCCCCGAATAATCGCCAAAGACCTAAAATACCCTTATGTTTTCCTTTTACGTCGGCAACCACAACATTGACATTGGGTATATCCGCAACGATAGGTTCAAAAAATGACTTGGAAAGAAAGGTAATCTTTAAGTTGGGATACTCTTGGGTCAATGCAATAAGAACAGGTACCGTCATAGCTACATCGCCCATGGCAGAAAGCCGAATCACCAATACATGCTTTATTTTATTTTTGGCCACGAAGGATGGGATTTAGTTCCTCATCGTTGTACATCTTCATTTGCTTGTACACTTTCATATATTTGTTGCCTTCCTCTATATCTTTCAACAATTGGTCAATGGCCGTAGAAAGATCTCTGCGCTGCTCCAAAAGAATGTCCAATTTGTTCTGACACTTTTTTAGATGTTCTTGCGATGCATCCTCCCGGTTCACCTCCTCCTGCATGTGGTAAATTTTCAAGGCGAGAATAGAAAGTCGGTCAATAGCCCAGGCAGGACTTTCCGTGTTGATAGTGGCATTCTTCTTAATTTCTACCGATTGATATTTGTTCAAAAAATAACCATCAATATACTCTACCAAATCAGTTCGATCTTGATTACTAGCGTCGATTTTCCGCTTTAAATCCAACGCTGCTTTGGGGCTTATATTAGGATCTCTAATAATATCCTCATAATGCCATTGAACAGTATCTATCCAATTCTTTCTATATAACAAATGCGCAATATCGTCTTTAGGGTAAGGGTTTTTAAACTCTTGATATACATCATCCTTTTGATGATACTTCCCAATACTTTCGTTGAAGACCTTAAAGGCGAAATCACTGAACATAGATAAAGTTTTACACAAAGATACCTTATATCAGGAAATGAAGAGACTTCCCAATAAAATTGATATTGGCAACAAAATACATATCATTAGCAGTATCTCACGGAATTTCTCCTTTTTTATGGACTGTACATAATTTGCTGCTAGAATAGCCGAAGGAAAAAAGACGATAATCAAAGAATTACCTCCCTTGGCGACAACCAAAAGGTTAAGTAAAAGCCCAAAGGTCAATATCAAAACCACTAAACGAATCATAATTATCCTACCTATCCCTGCTTTTCCCAGTTTAACGAAAGCCCAAACAATCAGAAAAATATTCAAGATGAGAAAAATACCCAATTTAAGGCTTGAAGACAATTGTGCGGCAAATAAAGTTTTAAAATCTGCCCTAAACCTGTAATGTTCCCAAGACCAATCAACTAGATCAAAAACCGACAAAAAACCGAATAGTATAAGAATGAAACAAATTGATGAGGACAGTAGAACAAGCCAGTTCCGTAAGTTTTTTGGTTCATAAATTAAAATCGCCGAAAATACAAGCGCTAAAAACAAAATGGCCCAATCATAGAAAAGGCTGGCCACCAGTATCCATAAACTAGCGTCAAAAATTTTCAATTTGATGTCCTTTAATGATTTAATACTAAGGATACGCCTAACGGCAAGAAGTAAAAAAAACGAACATAATATCGCTTTGGAATCTCCTAATGCATTCGGAAAAGTCATCAAAAACAAAGTGAAAAATAGAATAACGTAGGAATTATTTTTTGTGAGTTTATTGCGTTTAACTATAAAATCCATTAAAAAAACGCTAAACAATAGTACTGTCAATACAACGATTTCCTTGAAAATATTCAAGTCTTCCATATCTCGGCCTAAAACAAAAACGTTGGCTACAGGATAAAGAAAAAAGATAAAACTTAAGAGAATGACAAAATTTACCGGTTTTGTTTTGCCAAAAATGCTTGAAATCATGTATGATTTTTATACTTTTGCCCTGTAAATATAGGAATAAGATGAAGTCATTTTTTTATGGTATTGAGGATTTGTTCGTCAATGTACTTTTTGCCCCATTGGATGCACTAAGATTTACTGAAAGCTGGGCGCTTTCCAATGTTTTGAACTGGATCTTTATGTTAATCGGTTTTGTGGCATTTATTTATTGGATGCTAGAACTCAAGAAATTCAATGATAACGGTGAAGAAGATAAGTCTATTTCTTCCCACTCCTATTTATAGGATTCTTTTCAGTAAAATAAAAGCGGCACAGAAGTTTAAAAACTTCTGTGCCGCTTTTATTTATAGGTCAAAGCCAATGTCACTGCGATAGTTCATTCCATCAAATCGTAGCTTTTCAATGCTTTTATAGGACGTTTTCAGAGCATCCTTGAAATTCTCACCATAGGAAGTTATGGCCATAACCCTTCCTCCGTTGGTAACCACCTCACCTTCTTTAAGAGTTGTGCCTGCATGAAAGACTATTGAATCTGAAATATCCTCTATCCCGGAAATAACCTTTCCCTTTTCGTAAGCCTCGGGATATCCACCAGAAACCATCATAACTGTTGTTGCAGCACGGTCATCGATTTTCAGCTCCACTTCATGCAAATTACCCATGGCGACCGCATTCATCAACTCAACAAAATCGTTCTGAACCCTTGGCAATACAACTTCAGTCTCAGGATCTCCCATACGAACATTGTACTCTATCACTTTGGGACTATCCCCTACTTTGATCAATCCAATAAAAATAAATCCCTTGTAAGGCAGGTCATCCTTTTTAAGGCCCACTACGGTTGGTTTTACAATTTGGTCGTGGATTTTGTCCATGAAAACTTTATCGGCGAAAGGAACAGGCGAAATAGCCCCCATACCCCCAGTATTGAGTCCAGTGTCACCCTCCCCGATTCTTTTATAATCCTTTGCAGTAGGCAACACTTTGTAGTTAGTTCCGTCAGTAAGTACAAAAACACTCAATTCAATACCATCCAAAAACTCTTCGATAACTACTGTCGTACTAGCATTTCCAAACTTCTCGTCCAACAACATGGATTTTAACTCTGACTTTGCTTCATTAAGGTCCTTAAGAATCACTACACCCTTGCCCGCCGCTAGACCATCTGCTTTCAATACATAAGGCGGTTCTAGACTATCTAAAAATTCATATCCCGCGTTTAAGGTATCTGCCGTAAAACTTTGGTATTTGGCAGTTGGAATATTGTGTCGCATCATGAATTCCTTTGCAAATTCCTTACTTCCTTCCAAGGTAGCAGCACTTTTCTGAGGACCTATAACTGGGATATCCTTTAAATCGGCGTCATCCAAAAAAAAGTCATGTACACCATTGACCAGTGGATCCTCCGGACCAACAATGACCATATTTATATTCTTTTCCAACACCACTTTTTTGATGTTGTTGAAATCATTAACACCAATTGGTACATTTTCACCCAAATCTGAAGTTCCAGCATTTCCAGGTGCCATATAAAGCTTCGTCAACTTATTACTTTGGGACAATTTCCAGGCAAACGCATGTTCGCGACCTCCTGATCCAAGGATTAATATGTTCATAATATTGATTTTGGCAAAAGTAAGCTTTGAAGGGCAATTAAACTACTTGGAAGAAAAATCCCGATGCTCCTTTTTCTGTAATTCCTCGGGAGAGAGCGATTTGAAATAATCGTATACGATTTTCAATCCCTCAGACCGACTGATTTTTGGTTCCCACCCTAAAATTTCCCTTGCTTTGGTAATATCAGGTTGGCGTTTTGAGGGGTCATCTTTAGGTAAAGGCTTATATATAATTTTTTGATCGGTTCCCGTAAGGGCAATTATCTCCTCCGCAAATTCCTTAATTGTCGTTTCATTAGGATTTCCAATATTAATGGGTTCCGGGTAATCGCTAAATAACAAACGGTATATACCTTCTACCTGATCATCTATATAACAAAATGAACGAGTTTGCGAACCATCCCCAAATACTGTCAAATCCTCACCCCTTAGGGCCTGCCCCATAAAAGCCGGAACAACCCGACCATCATTAAGTCGCATTCTAGGACCATAAGTGTTGAAAATCCTAACAATACGAGTTTCCAAACCATGATGTCTATGGTATGCCATTGTTATAGACTCCATAAAACGTTTTGCCTCGTCATAAACCCCTCTGGGGCCTACCGGACTCACATTGCCATAATATTCTTCATTCTGAGGGTGAACCAAAGGGTCACCGTATACTTCTGAAGTGGAAGCTACCAAAATTCGTGCTCCTTTCTCTTTGGCAAGACCCAACAAATTCAATGTACCTAATGACCCGACCTTAAGAGTTTTAATCGGAATTTTAAGATAATCTATAGGACTTGCCGGGGAAGCAAAATGGAGTATGTAGTCCAAATTACCAGAAACATGCACAAACTTGGTCACATCATGATGGTGAAATTCAAAATTCTCCAGTGGAAATAAATGAGCAATATTATCCAAGTCGCCGGTGATAAGATTATCCATTCCTATTACATAAAATCCCTCCTTGATGAAGCGGTCACAAAGATGGGAGCCTAAAAAACCAGCAGCACCTGTTATTAAGATTTTTTTCATTTAATATGCTTTTTCCTCTCCCTTAAAGGCATTGATAATCGTTTGAACTATAATCTTGATGTCTAGAAAAAATGACCAGTTCTCAACATAGAAAATATCAAACTTTATTCTATTATGAATATCACTATCCTTTTCTATTTCTCCTCTATAACCCCTTATCTGTGCCAGTCCCGTTATTCCCGGCTTTACGAAGTGCCTTAACATATATTTATCGACCCGGCTTGCATACTCATCAGTATGTTTAAGCATGTGAGGTCTAGGTCCAACCACTGACATATTACCAAATAGAACATTGTAGAATTGGGGTAACTCATCTATACTCGTTTTTCTAATAAACTTCCCGATTTTAGTTACTCGCATATCATTCTTTGCTGCCTGCTTATCGTCCGAATCATTATTCACAGCCATTGATCTAAACTTGAAACATTGAAATTCCTTATTGTCGAAACCGGTTCGCTTCTGTATAAAAAAAACCGGACCCTTAGATTCCAATCTAATAAGCAATGCAAGTAAAGGACCAAACCAAATTAGTATGCCGAAAATAACAAACAGGGAAAATACGATATCGAAGGATCTTTTAACGAA
>JAUIGC010000308.1 GCA_030429835.1 Bacteroidia bacterium | reverse complement strand
TCACATTATGAACAAAACAGAATTGATCGATGCAATGGCAGCAGACGCAGGCATCACTAAAGCAGCGGCTAAGAAGTCATTGGAATCTTTCTTAGGAAATGTTGAAGGTGCTCTTAAAAAGGGTAATAGAGTTTCTCTAGTTGGTTTCGGGTCTTGGTCCGTATCTAAAAGAAATGCAAGAGAAGGTAGAAACCCATCCACAGGTAAAACCATCCAAATCGCAGCCAAAAACGTTGTTAAGTTTAAAGCTGGTTCTGATTTGAGCGATGCAGTAAACTAATTATTGCAGGATTATAATATTTAAAGGCGCTTTTATAGCGCCTTTTTTTATACCCAATTTGGGTAATTAAAATGATTTGTCTTATTTTAGATAGATACAGATAACTAAACATGGTCCATTTGAAGCCAAATAAAGGAAAATTATTGATTGCAGAACCTTCGCTAACAGGAGATGTTTCCTTTAATAGGTCTGTAGTACTATTGGCCGAGCACAATGAGGAGGGTTCCGTTGGATTCATATTGAACAAACCATTGGAATATCAGATAAGTGATTTGGTATCCGAAATTTCCAAACCATTTCAAGTATACAATGGAGGTCCAGTGGAACAGGACAATCTTTACTTCATACACAAGGTTCCCCAATTAATAGACAATAGTGTAGAAATTTCGGACGGTATTTATTGGGGAGGAGACTTTGATAAGACTGTAGATCTTATAAACAATCACATCATTAGCGAGGATGATATCCGATTTTTTCTTGGTTATTCCGGATGGTCGTCCTTACAATTGGACAAGGAACTTTCATCCAATACTTGGATTGTGGCAAAAAACGAGCACCAAAGCCAAATCATACAAAAATCCTCTAGTGCCTTCTGGAAGGAAAAAATGTTGGAACTTGGGGGAGATTATTTATTATGGTCCAATGCCCCGGAAAATCCAAGTCTCAATTAGATAGCTATACGTGCCAAGGCATTAAGTCTCCCAACCATTTTTTTGGCGATTTCATTACCGAACTCCTTTTTTCGATAATTGGTCACAGAAATAATTCCACTAATCGTATTGGTGATAAACATCTCATCTGCCTTTTGAAGTTCAAAAGGAGAAATACTTTCTTCTTTGATCACGAAGTTTTCATCATCCTTTAACATAGAAATCAATTTCTTCCTGATTATTCCATCTATACACCCATCTTTTAAGGGGGGAGTCTTGATAATATTGCCGGAAACCAAGAATACATTTCCATTGATGGCCTCTACCACTTGCTTGCCCTGATTAAGTAAAAGGCAGTTTTGATAATCATTTTCCTGGGAGTAAATTCCCGCTACAACATTTAAAATTTTATTATTCGTCTTAAGATTTGATAGCATATCCGGGTTTACATAGAAATCTTTGAAAAGTTCCACTTCGTAGGTAGCATCGCCCAACACGTAGAAAGTTGATTGTAAACTTTTAGCTTCAATCACATAGGAAATCTCGTTGGTCTTTGGCGTATACAGTCCGCCATTGTTTCTATATACCGAGAAACGCACTCTATGGGCAGGGCCATTGACATTCCCTTGTATGGTCTTAATAATTTCCTCTTCAAAAAACTCCATGGTAAAATTCATGGGAATCTCCATCCTAAGAATCCGCATAGAGGCCATAAGTCTTAGGTAATGTTCCTCTAGAAAGTATATATGGCCGTTTACCACCCTAAGGGTCTCAAAAAGGGAATCTCCATAACGAAAACCACGATTGTTCTGATTAAGAAAATAATGGTTGTCACCGTACAATTCACCATTCAAATTTATCATAAAAAAAGGCCTTTATATTAAAGGCCCAAAGATACTCTTTAAATGATAAATTTTATTTTGAGCCTAATACCTGTTTTAAATCGGACACTTGGTTTTCCCACAACATTTTAGCCTCGTCCACTTCGTCCTCATCCGCAAAATCAGTTATGAACAAAGAAACGTCCTTGGTTATTTCATCAACAATAATCTTCATTTCAAAATAGGTATCATCATCCCCCTCTGTCCAAGAAAACCTTACAAACTCATCGGATTTCCTCTTGAGTAATTTAGCCTCTTCCTCTGCACCGTCCCAAATAAAAATATATTTCTCTCCCCGGGAGTTTACATTATCGGCAAACCATTCGGATAAACCTGAAGGTGTAACCAAATACTGATATAGTAACTGTGGAGAAGATTGTATGACGTATTCTATTTCAAATTTTATTTTTTCGCTCATTCTATCGTCTTTATGCGCCCAATATATATATTTCTACATGATAAAAAAATAAAAGCAGCTTAATATTTTTTAACCGAGTAATGTTGATGAAGAAAAAATTAAACTCTATATTTGCAGCCGCAAAAATTACCATGGCGAGGTAGCTCAGCTGGTTAGAGCGTCGGATTCATAACCCGGAGGCCGAGGGTTCAAGTCCCTCTCTCGC
>JAUIGC010000074.1 GCA_030429835.1 Bacteroidia bacterium | reverse complement strand
AAGAACGTTATATAGAAAAATCAAACAATACGACCTATAGGTCTAAAAATTTCAAAGAGTTGAAGGTAGGAAAGTCCATTTGTAAGATCTTTTTGATGGTTCTGATAGTAGCCTTGAATGGTTGTGGTATCTATAATTTTACAGGTGCCGGACCCATTGATGCCGATACATTTCAGGTAAATTACTTTCAAAATTATGCTACCCAAAGCCCGGGTTCCACCTTTGAGCCGGGTATGGATCGGGATTTTACCCAAGCCCTTCAAAACAGGATATTGAACCAGACCAGTTTGGATTTGGTGAATAACGGAAATGCGGATCTACTATACGAGGGGGAAATAACGGAATATAGAATTTCGCCCATGTCCGCAACCGCACAACAAACCGCAGCCCAAAACCGACTTTCCATTAGGGTAAAAGCAAGGTTCTACAACAGGAACAATCCCGATGCGGATTTTGACCAGAGCTTTTCCTTTTTTTACGATTATCCGGCAAATGTACAATTGTCGGCAGTAAAGGACGAGGCCCATGAGGTCATCTTTGAACGTATCACACAGGATATCTTTAATGCATCCTTGGCAGATTGGTAACCCATGACAATAACGGATTTTACATATTTCCTTGAAAACCCAGACAAAGTCGTTGATCCTTTGCAAACAAAGCAGATGGAGGATATTATTGAGGAGTACCCCTATTTCCAGGCCGCAAGGGCATTGCATTTGAAAGGTCTAAAAAATCTCAATAGTTACAAGTACAACAAGGCATTAAAAACCACGGCTGCCTACACGACGGACAGGGACATTTTATTCGACTTTATTACCTCTAAGGATTTTTTGCGGTATGACCTGACCGGATCCACCGGCAATGTCGATTATTTGGATACCGCAGAACCGGTTGACAAAACCGCGAAGGAAAGAGTCTTGATAGAAGAATCCGAGGACAAGCCCCTGCCCCAGGATGTCCAAGACGCGGAAAATATTCTAGACCCAGAAATTTTTTCGAGCAAAGAACCTCATGATGAATCGAAAAAAGAGGTCAAATCCTTGGAGATTGGTCAACCCTTGGACTTTGACAAAAAAGAAAAATACTCCTTTACGGAATGGTTGCAATTAGCCACCAAGAAAAAAATAGAACGGGAAAACATATCGGACAAAACGGAGAAGGGCGAATCCAAAAAAGAAACGAAAAGGGATGACTCATCTGATAACATCTCGCTTAAAAAACAAAAGTTTGATATCATCGACAAGTTTATTGCAGAGAACCCCAAAATAGTTCCAAAAGAAAACATAAAGCCATCCTTTAACCCTAAAGACTCCGTCAAAATCGACAAAAACGAGTTGATGACAGAAACTTTGGCAAGGGTTTATCTGGAGCAAAAAAAGTATAAAAAAGCAATTCAGGCTTACAAAATTTTAAGTTTGAAATATCCGGAAAAAAGTAGTTTCTTTGCAGACCGAATAAAATCGGTACAAAAAATTCAACAAGAAAACAAGTAGGTAAAATGAGTACATTTTCAATATTCCTGATACTGATCATAATTGTTTGCTTTTTATTGGTATTGGTAATTATGGTACAGAACCCTAAAGGTGGAGGGTTATCATCTTCTTTCGGTGGAGGAGGAAATCAAGTTGTAGGAGGTGTTAAGAAAACAGGCGACTTTTTGGATAAGAGTACTTGGACCTTGGCCGGACTTTTGGTCGTTTTGATCTTGACATCCAATATAGCCTTAAAAGGAAACTTTGGGGATGCAGATTCCAGATTATTACAGGGAGATGATATAGAGACTACCGTTCCGGAAACATTGCCAGAGGAGGTTACCCCACCTGCCACAAATGAAACTACACCCAATGATAGTTTATAGATAGTTGATTAAAACTTATATAAAATGCCAGCTTAATGACAAGCTGGCATTTTTGTTTTACAATGTGTCAGTTTTTAAGCAATGGCATAATTTCTGCCTATTAAGGATGAAACTTAAAAATCAATTTAAAATTTTAATATTATGGCTAAAGTTAATATCAAACCATTGGCGGACAGAGTTCTTATTGAGCCAATGGCGGCTGAAACAAAAACTGCGTCAGGAATTTATATTCCAGATACGGCAAAGGAAAAACCTCAAAAGGGAAAAGTGGTTGCCGTAGGACCTGGTACCAAGGACGAAAAAGTTACTGTTAAGGTTGGTGATACTGTCCTTTATGGAAAATATGCGGGGACAGAACTAAAGTTAGAAGGCACAGACTATTTAATGATGCGTGAAAGTGACATTTTAGCTATTATCTAAATAGCAAAAGGGCTATTGAAAATCAGTCAATAGTCCATCCCAAAAAATTAAAAAAACAGAAAATAATTAACGGCCGTAGGCAAAAAGCCAAGGGCCAAAAGTTAAAATAACATAACATGGCAAAAGACATAAAATTTGACATTGATGCAAGAGACGGACTCAAAAGAGGTGTCGACGCATTGGCAAATGCAGTAAAAGTAACCTTGGGACCAAAAGGTAGAAACGTAATTATCAGCAAATCCTTTGGCGCGCCACAGGTGACAAAAGATGGTGTTACCGTTGCAAAAGAAATAGAGTTAGAAAATGCACTTGAGAACATGGGTGCCCAAATGGTTAAGGAAGTTGCTTCCAAGACCAATGATTTGGCCGGTGACGGTACTACAACCGCAACGGTTCTTGCACAAGCTATTGTTAAGGAAGGACTTAAGAACGTAGCCGCAGGTGCAAACCCAATGGACTTGAAAAGAGGTATAGACAAGGCTGTTGAAGCCATTGTGGAGAACTTGGCAAAACAAGCTAAAAAAGTGGGTGATTCCTCTGAAAAAATTAAGCAGGTTGCGTCAATTTCCGCAAATAACGACGATGCAATTGGTGATTTGATTGCCCAAGCTTTCGGAAAAGTGGGTAAAGAAGGAGTAATTACCGTAGAAGAAGCCAAAGGTACCGATACGTATGTTGATGTTGTAGAAGGTATGCAATTTGACAGAGGTTATCTTTCTCCATACTTTGTAACGGATTCTGAAAAGATGGTTACCGAGTTGGACAATCCTTATATCCTATTGTTCGACAAGAAAATTTCTTCCATGAAGGATTTACTTCCTGTTTTGGAACCAGTTGCACAATCAGGAAAACCTTTATTGATCATTGCCGAGGATGTTGACGGTGAGGCATTGGCCACTTTGGTGGTTAACAAATTAAGAGGTTCCCTAAAAATCGCTGCGGTTAAAGCACCTGGTTTTGGGGATCGTAGAAAAGCGATGCTAGAAGATATCGCAATCCTAACCAAGGGTACTGTAATCTCCGAAGAAAGAGGATTTTCTTTGGACAACACCACAATCGATATGCTAGGTACTTGTGAGAAAGTACAAATAGATAAGGATAACACCACAATTGTAAATGGTGGCGGTGTTGCTAAGGATATCAAAACTAGGGTGAACCAAATCAAATCTCAAATTGAGACCACTACCTCTGATTACGACAAGGAAAAACTACAAGAGCGTTTGGCCAAGTTGGCAGGTGGTGTAGCGGTACTTTATGTAGGTGCTGCCTCCGAAGTTGAGATGAAAGAAAAGAAAGACCGTGTGGACGATGCTTTACACGCTACAAGAGCCGCTGTTGAGGAAGGTATCGTAGCTGGTGGTGGAGTTGCCCTTGTCAGAGCTAAATCAGTTCTTTCCAAGGTAGCTACCGAAAATGAGGATGAAGCCACTGGACTACAGATTGTTGCAAGAGCGATAGAATCTCCATTGAGAACTATTGTTGAAAACGCAGGTGGTGAAGGTTCCGTAGTAGTTGCTAAAATTCTTGAAGGAAAAGGCGATTATGGTTATGATGCCAAGTCTGATAAATTTGTTGAGATGATGAAGGCGGGAATTATCGATCCTAAAAAAGTAACTAGAGTAGCTTTGGAAAATGCCGCTTCGGTTTCTGGAATGATCTTGACTACAGAATGTGCCTTGACCGATATCAAGGAAGATGCTCCTGCAGGCCCAGCAATGGGTGGCGGTGGTATGCCCGGTATGATGTAGTAGCGATTCGTCACTGCCAAGAACCCTTGGCAAATAAATTTTACAAAAACTGTCCAATAAACATTGGGCAGTTTTTTTATTTTCAGGCCATAAAAAAACCACCTTTTTTCTTTACAAAAGGTGGTTTCTTTTTCCAAAGGTAAGGACCTATCCCATAAGTCCGAACATGACTACTTCTTTCTAGGAGCAGCTTTTGGAGCAGCCTTTTTTCCAGCTTTAGCGGGTGAAGGCTTTGCAGCTGGTTTTCCAGCTGATTTTGCTTGTGCCATTGGTATCTAATTAATAGAAATTTGCGCTAATGTATTTCAGATTGTGATTCGTGATATTTTTGTTAAGAAAATATTAACTAAAATATATAAACAACAAAGATTAATCTTTTTATCTATTTGTTAATCATATAGTTACAACATAAAGGGTATAAATTAAAATTTATTGGAAAACCATTGTTTTTCTAAAGGTTTAACCTCAATTTTATCGTTCAAAAATATTGCCATTATGTTCACTTCCATAAAACCACAAATCAATACCATTTTAGAATCGGATAGCACGACGGAAACAAAACTTCAGGAAATTTGCGAACTCTTAAAGGAGAGTATAGACCATTATGACTGGGTAGGATTTTATTTCAGGAATGGAGACAAGGAAGAACTAAAATTGGGACCTTATGCCGGTGCGCCAACGGACCACACCATTATTCCTTTTGGCAAAGGAATTTGCGGACAGGTTGCGGTTAGCAACCAAAACTTTGTAGTCCCTGATGTTAAAGCGCAAGATAATTACATAGCCTGCAGTATCACTGTTAAATCCGAAATCGTGGTACCCTTGTTCGTCAATGGCGAAAATATTGGACAAATAGATATAGATTCCAACACGTTGGACCCATTTACTGAGGAGGATGAGCGATTTTTGGAGTTCGTCAACAGGGAGGTATCCAAAATTCTTTAAAACTTTACTGTTTTTGTTGATAAACTCAACTCCGTTTTAGCCTCAAAAAAGGTACTTTTGTTGCCTTAATCGTTAACCTTAAGCACCCACAAATGAGTAGCTCAAAAAAAGCCTCCTCGGCCCTTATTTCCGTATTCCATAAAGATGGCCTGGAACCCATCATTAAGAAATTCCAAGAACTAGGTATAACCATTTATTCCACCGGTGGGACCGAGAAATTCATCAAGGATTTGGGTATCGATGTGATTCCGGTAGAGGACGTTACGAGCTACCCTTCCATTTTGGGAGGAAGAGTTAAAACATTGCATCCCAAAGTTTTTGGCGGCATATTGAACAGACAGGACAATGAAAACGATGTTGCCCAACTGAAAGAGTTTGATATCCCACAATTAGACATCGTAATCGTTGATCTTTATCCATTTGAAAAAACGGTTGCAAGCGGTGCTTCTGAACAAGATATTATTGAAAAGATTGATATTGGTGGTATTTCATTGATTAGGGCAGCGGCCAAAAACTACAAGGATGTGATTTGCGTTTCTTCCATGGAAGACTATGCCGAATTTTTGGAGATTATATCCAAAAACAAAGGGGAGACCACATTGGAAGAACGAAGGAGATTTGCAACAAAATCCTTCAATATATCATCCCATTACGATTCCGCAATATTCAATTATTTCAACAAGGACCATGAAATTGCGGCCCTAAAGGTTAGCGAAACACAGGGGAAAGTATTGCGTTACGGTGAAAATCCCCATCAGAAAGGTTTTTTCTTCGGTGATTTTGACGCTATGTTCTCCAAATTGCATGGCAAGGAACTATCCTATAATAATTTGTTAGATGTAGATGCGGCAGTAAACTTGATGCTAGAATTCAAGAACGAAGCACCTACGTTTGCCATTTTAAAACACAATAATGCCTGTGGATTGGCACAAAGGGATACATTGCATCAGGCCTACGTAGATGCATTGGCCGGCGACCCTGTTTCTGCATTTGGAGGAGTACTGATTAGCAACAAGGAAATAGACAAGGATACAGCGGAGGAAATTCATAAACTTTTTTGTGAAGTAGTCATTGCCCCAAGTTATTCAGACGATGCTTTGGAAATTTTAAAGGAGAAGAAGAACCGTATCATTTTAGTGCAAAACGAAGTGGATATGCCCGAAATGCAAGTGAGAACATGCCTAAACGGAATTTTACTCCAGGAAAAAGACCATAAGACCGATACCCGTGAGGATATAAATCACGCGACCGAAACCCGACCAACCGATCAAGAGTTGGAGGACCTTTTATTCGCATCCAAAATTTGCAAGCATACCAAATCCAACACTATTGTACTGGCCAAGAACAAACAGCTATGTGCCAGTGGAACAGGACAAACATCCAGAGTAGATGCCTTGAACCAGGCCATACATAAGGCAAACTCGTTTAATTTCGATTTAAAGGGAGCAGTTATGGCCAGTGATGCATTCTTCCCGTTTCCAGATTGTGTGGAGATTGCAGGCAAGGCAGGAATTACCAGTGTGATACAGCCAGGGGGATCAATCAAAGACCAGTTGAGCATAGATTATTGCAACGAAAATGATATTTCTATGGTGATGACTGGTACACGTCATTTTAAGCATTAAATTTACTACTTTTGTCGATGTATTGCACCCCCTAATCCATAACCAAATACTATCATATGGGATTTTTTGACTTCTTGACCGAGGAAATAGCCATAGACTTAGGTACGGCTAACACCTTAATCATTCACATGGACAAAGTCGTAGTAGACAGTCCGTCTATCGTAGCAAGGGATAGAGTAAGTGGAAAAATAATTGCGGTTGGCAAGGAAGCCAACATGATGCAAGGAAAAACCCATGAAAACATAAAGACGATTAGACCGCTCAAGGATGGTGTAATCGCGGATTTTGATGCTTCGGAGAAGATGATCAATATGTTTATAAAGAACATCCCAGCATTAAAGAAAAAATGGTTCCCGCCTGCTTTGAGAATGGTGATCTGCATACCATCGGGTATTACCGAAGTGGAAATGCGAGCCGTAAAGGAATCTGCAGAAAGGGTGAATGGAAAAGAAGTTTATTTGATACATGAACCTATGGCGGCGGCAATCGGTATCGGTTTGGACATCATGCAGCCTAAGGGAAATATGATCGTTGATATAGGTGGTGGTACTACGGAAATTGCAGTAATTGCTTTAGGTGGAATCGTTTGTGATAAATCGGTAAAGATAGCCGGTGATGTATTTACAAACGATATCATTTATTATATGCGTACCCAACACAACCTCTACGTCGGTGAAAGTACTGCCGAAGCCATAAAGATAGAAATAGGTTCGGCCACAGAGGATTTACAGTCGCCTCCTGAGGAAAAATCGGTTCAAGGCCGTGACCTCTTAACAGGTAAGCCAAAGCAGGTACAAATATCCTATCGGGAAATTGCCAAAGCCTTGGATAAATCCATTTTAAGGGTCGAGGATGCCGTAATGGAAACCTTGTCACAAACTCCTCCAGAATTGGCCGCCGATATATATAACACCGGAATCTACTTGGCCGGTGGGGGTTCCATGTTACGTGGGTTGGACAGAAGGCTTTCCCAAAAAACAGATTTACCGGTCTACATAGCAGAGGATCCCTTAAGAGCCGTTGTCCGCGGAACGGGAATAGCATTGAAAAACTTGGAAAGATATAAGAGTATTCTAATAAAGTAATACACTGACATCAAGTCCAAAAAATGAAAATTTAGAGTGAATGCAACAGATTATAAATTTTCTGATTAGGTATAAGATTTTCCTGTTATACCTTCTACTGCTGCTCATTTCTTTAATTTTTACATTTCGGTCCCACTCCTATCATCAATCAAGATTTCTCAACTCTGCCAATTATTTTTCCGGCAATATTTATGAGTTTTTTGATAATACGACTTCTTATTTTGGACTTAGGGAAGAGAATGAAAAGTTGCTTAGGGAAAACCAAAGGTTGCGATATCAGCTTTATAATAAAAAATCGAATAGGGCCGGATCCTTGGATTCTTTGGAAAACAATTATTTGGTAGTTAGGGGCAGGGTAATTAAGAACAGTTACTCAGATCAACGTAATTACATCACCATAGACAAAGGAGAAAAAGACAGTGTGGAGCAAGATATGGGGGTGATTACCTCAAAAGGAATACTCGGAATCATAGAGAACACCTCCAACGGCTTTTCCACGGTACAGAGCATCTTGAACGAAAAATCGAACATTAACGCCAAAATCAAAAACTCCAATCATTTTGGTTCCTTGATTTGGGATTCCAAGGATTATAACACCGTCCAGCTAGTGGACATACCCAGATTGGTACAGCTCACCATTGGAGATACCATAGTCACCGGGGCCATGAGCAGTATATTCCCAGAAAATATACCTATTGGAGTTATAAAAAAGTTCGACTTGGACAAATCCAAGAGCTTTTATCAAATAGATGTCTCCCTTTTTAATGACATGACCAACATCAGCAATGTCTATATCATAAAAAACCTGAACAGGGAAGAAATCATAGAACTACAGGAACAAACGGAGACGAATGATCAATAGTACTTTTTTTATAAATTTAGTAAGGTTCGTCCTTTTAATTTTGGTACAAGTACTTGTATTCAACAGATTAAATTTTTTTGGTTTTATAAATCCTATGGTCTATGTGTTGTTTCTTTACTGGTACCCGATAAAGACGAACAGAACGACCTTTATTTTGACCTGCTTTTTTCTTGGTCTTTTAGTCGATGTTTTCTCAGATACCCTAGCTATAAATGCCGCGGCCACAGTAACCATAGCCTATTTAAGACCTTCCATTATGAGGTTCGTTTTTGGAGTGAATTATGAATTTCAAAGCTTTAAGTTAAATAGCTCCACCAAAGCACAACAATTCACATTTTTAGCGTTATTGATTGTAATACATCACATTATATATTTTACGTTGGAGATTTTTAGCATTGCTAATTTGCTGCTGATCCTCAAAAAAAGTTTTATAATTGGAGCGGCATCAATAATAGTTTGTTTATTGTTTAGTTCATTGTTCAGCACCAGGAAAGAATGAGAAGAGTTTTACTATCATCGATAATCATAATTATAGGTATCACTTTTTTAAGTAGGCTTTCCTATTTACAGATATTCAGTTTTTCCCCTGACCAACTATTGGAAGACCCAAGTATCAAACGAATATATTCGTACCCCGAAAGAGGCTATATCTATGATAGGAACGGACACCTTCTGGTGGGAAACGACCCTGCCTATGACGTAATGGTTATTCCAAGGGAAGTTAAACCACTGGATACTCTGGAGTTTTGCCAAATGCTAGGGATAGACAAGGAAAAATTTATTGAAAAGCTAACGAAAGCCCGTGTATATTCTCCTAGATTGCCCTCTGTATTGATTCCTCAACTTTCCAAGGAAGACTACGCCAAATTGCAGGAAAAAATGAGAAAGTACAAAGGGTTTTACATTCAAAAACGATCTTTGAGATATTATGATACCCCAAGTGCTGCAAATGTTTTGGGATACATCAGTGAAGTAAACGAAGGTGATCTGGCGAAAAACAAATATTATATACAAGGGGAGTTAAGGGGAAGAACGGGCGTTGAAAGATATTATGAGGAATTATTAAGGGGCAGAAAAGGTGTGCAATATATTCAAAAAGACCGCTTCAATCGAGATATAGGCCCCTATAAAAATGGTTCTTTGGATACTTTACCTGAACAGGGGAAGCAGATTACCATAACACTGGACAAAACACTTCAAGAGTATGGTGAGCGATTAATGGTAGGAAAAAGGGGCGGAATCGTTGCGTTGGAACCCAAAACCGGAGAAATTCTGAGCATGATCTCTGGACCTACATATGACCCATCCCTTCTGGTTGGCAGACAACGTTCCAAAAACTATACAGAACTTTATAACGATACTATCGCAAACCCAACATGGGACCGCTCCATTCATGCTCAGCAACCTCCTGGATCTCCATTTAAAACTTTAAATGCACTTATTGCACTACAGGAAGGTGTATTGGATGAATCCACAACAATCAGATGTTATAATGGCTTTTATGTTGGAAAAAAGAAAAGAGGTTGCCATTGTGGTGGAGGACTTCGTAATCTTAACAGCGGCATATACCAGTCCTGTAATGCTTATTTTGCTGGGACTTTTCGTAAGATTTTTGAAAAATTCGATACTACGGACGAAGCTATGGATGTTTGGGAAAAGCACATGAAAAGTTTTGGCCTAGGCGATTATCTAGGCTACGATTTACCCTTTGGCCAAAAAGGAAGGATACCTAATAAAGAATATTATGATAAATGGTACGGTGACAATAGATGGAGTTCATCTTTTATAATATCAAACTCCATAGGACAAGGTGAGGTTTTGGCCACACCCGTGCAATTGGCCAATATGACGGCTGCCATTGCCAATAGAGGCCATTATTTCACACCCCATATCCTTAAGAAAATTGAGGGCAAGGATATTACAAATCCAAAATTTACCGAGCCCAAACATACAACTATTGACAAGAAATATTTTGAGCCCGTAGTTCAAGGAATGGCTGACGTTTACAGGAAAGGAACTGCTAAGTGGCTTCAAATACCAGGTATAGAAATTGCCGGTAAAACAGGTACGGCAGAAAACTTTACAAAAATCGATGGGGTACGTACCCAATTAACTGACCATTCGGTATTCGTCGCTTTTGCTCCAGTCGATGACCCAAAAATTGCCATTGCCGTATATATAGAAAACGGATATTTCGGTTCCCGCTATGCGGGCCATATAGCGTCCCTAATGATTGAAAAATACTTAAAAGGCGAAGTTACCCGAAAGGACCTGGAGAAGAGAATGCTGGAAAAAACATTGGAACATGAGTACGCAAAACCCTATAGTGGCGAGGAATTTAAAATAAACGAGCGTGTTTGGTAAAGTTCTAAGAAGAATAGATTGGCTTACAATACTTATTTACTTAGCACTGGTCTTCATAGGTTGGATCAATATTTATTCTAGCACCTTTATTGAAGAACAAACCTCTCTTTTCGATCTTAGCACACGATCTGGCAAACAGTTGTTTTTCATTATTGTAAGTTTGGTAGCCATTGTAGTGATTCTAGCCCTAGAAGCCAACTTTTATGAACGTTTTGCCAGTATTTTCTACCTTTTTTCTATGGTATCCCTTTTGGGGCTGTTCCTATTTGGAAAAACCATAGCTGGTGCAACCTCTTGGTATGACCTTGGTTTTTTTAACTTGCAACCCTCGGAACTGGCGAAGGTGGCTACTGCATTGGCTCTAGCGAAATACTTGAGTGATATACAAACGGACCTCAGGCGTAGAAAGGATCAATTATATGCCATATTAATTATTCTTATTCCCGCATTGCTGATTATACCTCAACCCGATCCAGGAAGTGCCTTGGTTTTTTTTTCCTTGATATTTGTAATTTTTAGGGAAGGTCTGCCCCTTTACTATTTAGGTATCGGTTTTAGTTTGATTCTGATTTTTATCGTCACCTTGATGTTCGGCACAATTTGGTTGGTCATTGGTCTTTTCTTGCTAATTATCCTGTTTTTCTTTTTAAAACGAAAGTCCTTCAAGGTTCCCATCATTCCCTTAGTAATAAGCTCTATTGCAATCATTCTTTTCTCCCTATCCGTAAATTTTGTTTTTAACAATATTTTTGAACAAAGGCATAGGGACAGGTTTAGCCTATGGTTACGCTTAGAAAAAGACCCTGAAAAATTGGAGCAAATTCGAAAAACAATTGGTTATAATACATATCAGTCGGAAAAGGCCATAGAGTCCGGAGGTTTTTTTGGAAAAGGCTTTTTGGAAGGTACCCGAACCAAAGGTGATTTTGTTCCTGAACAGGATACGGACTATATTTTTACGACGATTGGCGAAGAATGGGGATTCATTGGAACAGCTACGGTAATTATTCTATTTTCCATTCTTTTTTTGAGGCTGATTTATCTCGCGGAACGTCAAAAAAACGACTTTTCCAGAATGTATGGGTATGGGGTAATATCAATATTGCTAATCCATTACTTTATCAATATAGGTATGGTCATTGGCATTTTACCCACTATTGGTATTCCTTTACCATTTTTTAGTTACGGGGGTTCAGGACTTTTATTCTTTACACTTTTGCTATTTATATTTTTAAAACTGGATACAAATCGGCTTAAGGAAAATTTTTAAAATTTCCATTCCTTCGTATCAACGGATCTTTCTAATTTCTTTTGGAGTCCAGAGTCAATACCCTTGAAAAAATCAATCCCTGTCAAGGCTTCAATACTGTCAATAGGTACACAGAGTTTTTCCAACGGTATTTGTTGCTCCACTCCCCGCATTAAAAAGCCAATTACTTTTAGTTTTCCTTTATCCTGTCTTGCTACAATCTTATAAAAAGTTTTGGGCACGTCTACATCCTCATCACCTATTTCCTCAAGGCCCGGCTCCAAAACCCCTCCTGTAATCACATTAATACTGCCATAGCGCTTGGCCCATTGTCTAACGTGCATTTCCAAACGATTCCAAATACCTGCATTAAAATCTTTGTCCTGTGGACTAATGTTACTTGTATAAAATGTTTCATTATATGCTTGTTCAGAAAATCTACGGTCACCTGCCGGGCACAAATGTCCCCGGTCGTATCCTGAACCTTTATAGTTTCTCCAATCTGCCGACTTCGATTTTACCCACGGATCCTCTACAAAAAATGGTCTTTTTCTGTCATCATAGGTCAAATGGTTTCTATCCAAATTATAGGCCACCCATTCCGCTTGTTCATATGGTTCGTTATAGGATAATGAAAAATAGGAATGATGAACAATGTCCCCAGTGGTGGAGCTGGGTAGAAGCTCCAATGGGAATGAACTTTCAAGATGCTCCTTAGTATTTTCGGAGTATGGACTTGGAGTATAAAAATTCTCAAATACCCAAAAACCTACAATACAGATTCCTATCAAAATAGAGTAAATAGTGCTATTTTTAGGGTATCTCGCCATCTTCCAAATTTACTGACAATTTAGTAAGTTTTGGAACGATGTTACGACTATTGCCCAACACAATAAACCGATTATAGAAAAAGAAAATTTATGGCACTAACTTGGAAAGATGTAATTCATTTTTCAGTAAATGGAAACCCCGTTCCCAATGAAAGAGTAGAGAAATCTGAGGAGGAATGGAAGGAAATCCTAACTCCGGAAC
>JAUIGC010000307.1 GCA_030429835.1 Bacteroidia bacterium | reverse complement strand
GACCCCAACAAGACTTCACGAAAAATCAAGCGGTTGACAATAAAATTAATCAGGATAAAAAGGATATTGACAATCAGCAAGCCTTAATTTCTGAAGTTGTTAGTGTTTCTTCGCCAAAGGCACCGGAGAAACATATTGAAATCCCATCGGAACCAATCTCCACGGTTCAGGAACCGGAACCTAAGAAAATTGACATCTCACCTATCAAAAAACGGGTCTCAGGGCTTTCCATTTCAAGCTTAAAAGCAAAGAAGGAGCACGAACTCAACAAAATAGAAGTAATCATAGATGAGGATGATTTGCCCAAGGATGATTTTTCAGAAGAAGATTTACAAAAAAACTGGGCGAATTTTGTGGAACTTATCGATAAAAAGGGACAGAAAATATTGGCTTCCAATCTCAATACGGATATCCCCAAACTTGGAAAAGACTTTACCATCTGTATTGAACTTCCAAACAGTACGATGAAAAAGGAGATAGAACGAGAAAGTTTTGAGCTTATGACCTATCTCAGAAATAAACTGAACAACCATTTTATTCAGTTGAATATTAAGGTAAACGAATCCAGTGCCAAAAAATTCGCTTTTACCCCAGAGGAAAAATATCAGAAATTGAGGGAAAAAAATCCTGCTATAGATTTGTTGCGAAAGGAGTTTGATCTAGACCTTTAGTTGTCTTCTCAAGCGAACCGTATAGAAGAACATTACCAAGGCAATTATCAATAGTCCAAAAGCTTCCCTTCCCAATTCTACAGTCTTTATATCGCCATCGTCCAAATCAAAACCCTGAAAATCCGTTGGATATAAATACATAAAACCTATAAAGCAGGCCGTTCCTAGAAGTAAGGTTATTACAGATTTCATTTTATTCAAGGAAAACAATAGGGAAACAATGGCCGCTATCGTGTAGATTATTATCCAAAATAAAGCATCTGGATCGTTATATTGTACTGCGGCGCCAAGGGCAAAGAGTACGGCAAACAAATATCCAAAAGTCTTAAAGAACAAATTCATGGAAATTATTTTAAAACATGGTTTTTAATCAAATCATAGACCTCAACAGCCTCTACTACTTCCGTATCCACCATTTTAGTGTGATTGGTAATAAAAATAGGGAAGTCGTCACTGTCTTCCGTTTTTCTCCCGTGAGACCCCTTTATTAAGGTAGCATCTAAAGGAATAATATCCAAAACGGTTCTAAAGCCCAGTTTCTTTTTTAACAGCTTCCAGCCCACTTTGGCCATTACAAGCCTATCCTTGGGATCCGTCATCATTTCAACGGGGTCATAGCCGGGTTTTTTATGAATGTCAACCATTCTGGCATAATCTGGAGCAACGGCATCATCCAACCAAAAATAGTAGGTAAACCAAGAATCCGAATCCGCGACCACGACCAAATCACCACACCTTTCATGGGAAATATGTTCTTTTTCCAATTCATCTCCTGAAAACACCCTTTCGACCCCGGGTACCTTTTCAATCAATTTCTTTACTTTATCGAGATTGTTCCCATCCTTTACATAAACATGTGCCATTTGATGATCCGCCACGACAAAAGCCTCACTAGCTCCAGCATCCAAAAGTTCCAGGCCTCTTTCTATCCTAACGTTTATATATCCTTCCCTTCTTAAAATGCGGTTTAAATGAATAGGGGATTTAACATCGGTTATCCCGTATTCGGATAGTAAGACAACATGGGCATCCTTAGTTTCATAATATTCCACCAATTGTTTTACAACTTCATCGATCTCATTTAAATCTTTGGAAATTTTACTGAAGTCCAATCCATGGCGCTGAAGATTATAGTCCAGATGTGGAAGGTATATCAGCGTAAGCGTTGGATCGTATTTTTCATCTGTTTTGATAGCACCGTTGGCAATCCACTTTGAGGAATTAATCGTTGTCTTTGGCCCCCAAAACTCGAATAATGGAAATGTACCCAAATCCTGTTGTAGTTCATCCCTGAGGTTTGCCGGATAAGAATATATATCCGGTATTTTTCTTCCATCCGCCAAATAATTGGGCCTCGGCGTTACACTGTAATCCACATTGGAATACATATTATACCACCAAAAATGATTTGCACAAGTAAATTTGGAATCCAAAGCCTTTAACGCATCCCAAATTTTAGGTTGTTGAACCAATCTATTGGATTGTCGCCAAAATTTTACTTCCAGCTCGTCCTTAAAATACCATCCGTTTCCTACTATTCCATGGTCCGAAGGCCATTTTCCCGTTACATACGTAGATTGGACAGAACAAGTAACCGCGGGAAGCATAGGTTTAATAAATGTGGATTTCCCACGGTCAAGAAAAGACTTTATAAAGGGGGTGTGCTCTCCTATTAACCGTTTTGTTAGACCTACGACATTAATTACGACGGTTTTCTGCATGTTACAAATGGTCTTTTAGCCAGTTTATTTCCCTTATAATTGAGCTGGATAAATTTTCCTTTAACGCTTCCGGAAGTACATCCCAAGTATAGGTTTCTATCTCTAAATGTTCTGA